>CAYVBV010000030.1:15836-17925 GCA_964449745.1 uncultured Polynucleobacter sp.
TGAACCCATTGCAAGCCACCCAAGAATGTAAAACCAATCAAGATCACCGCTGATAAAGCTATTTCCACAAGACCCAAGCGCAATTTGGCAATGCTGTAGTCGGCAGCCTTGCGATGGTCCTCTAAAGTAATTTTGCTGGCAAAATCAGCGGGGACTTGATTGCGGTGAGACGCAATATGGCGAATATGGCGACTGGCCAAGTAATAGCGGGTGGCCACACTTAAAGTGAGTCCGGCAACAAATAGAAAAGTAAACAAAAAATTAAATGTCATGAGATGATTATAAAGATGAGCACAACAAGAAAGAATGACCGTTTAGTTTGGGTGGATATGGAAATGTCTGGTTTACAGCCAGAAACCGACCGAATTCTAGAAATTGCCATGATTGTGACCGATGGCGACCTCAATATAGTGGCTGAAGGACCAGTTTTGGTGGTTCATCAAGAGGATGCGGTTTTGGACCGTATGGACGCCTGGAACAAGGGAACCCATGGAAAATCGGGTTTAATTGACAAGGTCAAGGCTTCTACTCTCACAGAGGCTGAAGTTGAAGCTCAGTGTCTGGCTTTTTTAAAGCAACACGTTAAAGCCAGTATTTCTCCAATGTGTGGCAACACCATTCATCAAGATCGACGCTTCATGAACCGTTATATGCCTAAGTTGGAAGCTTACTTTCATTACCGCAATATTGATGTTTCAACGATCAAAGAACTTTGCAAGCGTTGGCAACCTGAAGTGGCTAAAGGATTTTCGAAGCAACAGGCTCATACTGCTTTGGCTGACATTATTGAGTCTGTTGAAGAATTACGTTATTACCGTGAAAAATTATTCATTCCAACCGTTGGGGATGCTCCCATTGCGGAAGGAAATTAATTCACTTAAAGAAGCAAATTGATTTAGGGCCAGAACATGTTTTTTAGAATCGCCGCCATCATCACCCCCGTGGTATTGATTATTTTGGTTGGCTGGCTGTACGGTCGTAAAGCGCATCCTGATATGTCAGGTATCAATCGCGCCACTTTGGATGTGATTGCGCCACTCTTGGTTGTTTCTGCTTTCGTCAGTAAAGACTTTGAGCTACTTGACCAGTGGAATTTATTGCTTTGTGGTGTGGCAGTTGTGATGGGTTCAGGTATTTTGGCCTGGCCCATTGCGAAGATTTCAGGGATGGACCCCAAAACATTTGTGCCGCCCATGATGTTCAATAATTGCGGCAATATGGGTTTGCCATTGGCGGTGTTTGCCTTTGGTGCGGCTGGTTTAGCGCCAGCTGTGGCTTTATTCGCGATTTCTAATTTGATGCATTTCACATTGGGTGTAAAACTTGTGAACCCTCGTGCATCGGTCAAGGGTGTATTTGCCAACCCCATGGTGATTGCCACCATCTTAGGTGTTTTTCTATCTACGACCAAGCATCTCTACACCTTGCCTGAACCTTTGTATCAATCGATTAAATTATTGGGAGATGCCACGGTGCCATTGATGTTGTTTTCTTTGGGTGTGCGCATGAAAGATGCCAACCTCAAGCATTGGCGTGAAGGTTTCTTGGGCGCGGCTGTTTGTCCTATTGTGGGTCTGGTCATTGCGCTGATGATTGCCCCCTTTGTTGAGATGACGGATTTACAACGCGGGCTCTTATTTGTATTCGCCAGCTTGCCTCCTGCAGTCCTTAATTTCTTGGTGGCTGACCGCAATAAGCAAGACCCAGAGCTGGTGGCCTCGATTGTTCTCTTAGGAAATCTCTCCGCCATGATCTTTGTCCCCATCGGACTTTATTTGGGATTGAAGTAACGCTGATCAACAGGTTTTATCAATTCAAATAAAACAATTAGCCTACTTCGCTCGAATCGCAGACTTTGGCCTAAATGCCTTAATCACTGCCTCATTGGTTTCAACATACGGTCCACCAATCAAATCAATGCAATAGGGGACTGCTGCAAAAATACCAGGTACCACAGCTTTACCCTCAGCATCTTTCAATCCCTCTAATGTTTCTTGGATGGCCTTAGGTTGTCCTGGTAGGTTAATGATGAGAGCAGCATGACCATCAATTTCTCGAAGAGCTGCGACCTGACGGGACAAAATAGCCG
>CAYVBV010000031.1:0-17597 GCA_964449745.1 uncultured Polynucleobacter sp.
CCAGCATTGTGGCTTTGGCTGAAATTGGGGATAAAACCCAACTTTTATCTCTGATGTTGGCCGCAAAGTACAAAACGCACCATTGGGCGATTGTGGCTGGCATTTTTATAGCGACCATTTTGAACCATGCGCTGGCCGCAGTTTTGGGCAACGTCATTTCTTCCTGGATCAGCCCCCAAGTGATGCAATGGATTTTGGGAGGTGGCTTTATTGCTTTGGGTTTGTGGTTGCTGATACCCGACAAATTAGACGGTGATGAGAGCGCCCCGCCCACACAAAGCGCTTGGAAAGTTTTTACCATCACCACTTCATTGTTCTTTATTGCTGAAATGGGCGATAAAACCCAAGTTGCCACAGTGGCTTTGGGGGCACGCTATGATGACTTGATGGCAGTCGTGATGGGGACCACCGTGGGCATGATGCTAGCAAATGCACCAGCTGTTTGGCTAGGTAAAAAATTTACGCGCGCCTTACCGATCAAATGGGTACACAGCATTGCCGCCATCATTTTTATTGCAATTGGTGTCGCCACCTTATTGTTGGACTATTAATCAGCGAAAAGATCTTTCATGGCCAAAACAGAAACTTCCGTCACATTTTTAAGAAGTGAATATCAAGCACCCGCTTTTCAGATTAGAAACGTTGATTTAGATATTGCGTTAAATCCATCCAAAACAACGGTGGTCAATCGCATGAAGATTCAAAGAACTACCAAAGAGGAAAACAACTCTTTAGTGCTTCATGGGGAGTCTCAAGACCTAATTAGTGTTCGCATCAATGGTGAAATTATTGGTAATTATGAGCTTACGCCACACACACTTACACTTCATCATTTACCGAATGAATTTGAATTAAGCATCACCAGCACCAATGACCCGAGCAAAAATACGTCATTGATGGGCTTGTATGTTTCTAACGGTAACTTCTTTACGCAATGCGAAGCAGAGGGCTTTAGAAAAATCACTTACTTCTTAGACCGCCCTGACATCATGGCCACCTATCAAGTGACCTTACGTGCCATTAAAAATGATTTTCCTGTTCTTTTGTCGAACGGTAACCTCATTAAACAAGAAGAACTGGGCAATGGCTGGCACAGCGCCACTTGGCAAGACCCATTTCCAAAACCATCATATTTATTTGCCCTCGTTGCGGGCAAGCTTCAAGCCATTGAAAGAACCATCAAGAGCCAATCAGGTCAAGATAAGTTACTCCAAGTATGGGTTGAGCCCAAAGATTTAGAAAAAACTGAGCATGCCATGAACTCCCTAATTGCTTCCATCCATTGGGATGAAAAGCGTTTTGGCTTAGAGCTTGATTTGGATCGCTTCATGATTGTGGCGGTGGGTGACTTCAACATGGGCGCCATGGAGAACAAGGGTTTGAATATTTTCAATACCAAATTTGTTCTGGCCAACCCAGAAACAGCCAGCGATGTCGATTACAGCAATATTGAGAGCGTAGTCGCTCATGAGTATTTCCATAATTGGACTGGCAATCGTGTGACCTGCAGAGACTGGTTTCAGCTATCGCTCAAAGAAGGTTTGACCGTCTTCAGAGATCAAGAATTTTCTGCCGATCAAATGGGCTCTGACTCTGGTAGAGCTGTAAAACGCATTGAAGATGTGCGCTTATTGCGTCAAGTGCAATTCCCAGAGGATGCGGGCCCTATGGCTCACCCTATTCGTCCAGATAGCTATCAAGAAATCAACAATTTCTACACAGTCACCGTTTATGAAAAAGGAGCTGAAATTATTCGCATGCAGCAAACCCTATTGGGGCGGGTTGGATTCCGAAAGGGTATGGATCTCTACTTCAAACGCCATGACGGTCAAGCGGTGACCTGCGATGATTTTGTCGCAGCCATGGCCGATGCCAACCAAAAGGATTTGAGCCAATTTAAACGTTGGTACAGCCAGGCAGGTACCCCTCGCGTTCACGTGAAAGAATCATTCGAGGATGGCTGCTACCAAGTGACATTGACTCAATCTTGCCCAGTCACACCAGGTCAAGACAAGAAATTACCGTTTCATATTCCTTTGCTCTACCGTTTAATTGGTGATGAAAGTGAACTACTGACTGAACATAGCCCAGCTGAAACAATTAAAGCATTGAAATCCGAGCAATTATTGGAACTCACTGAAGCGTCTCAAACACTGACTTTCAAAGCCCTCAAAAAGGCTCCCACCTTATCAATCAATCGCAATTTTTCAGCGCCCATCATTGTGAATTTTGAGCAATCAGAAACGCAATTATTAAATTTATTGCGTGACGATGATGATTCATTTAATCGCTGGGAAGCTGCTCAAAAACTATTCATGGCCAGCATTCTGAATCAACAGACTCTGAATGCGCAAACCATTGAAGCTCTGCGAAACATTCTGAGAGATGAACACCTTGACCCAGCTTTTAAAGATTTGATTTTTACTTTACCCGCTGAGAGCTATTTGTACGAACAAGTATCTTCGATTGACCCACAAAGTATTCATCAGTCTCGTCGTCAGGTGCGCCAACAATTGGCTAAAGACCTGCAAGATGATTGGATGTGGGTCTATCAAACACACCAAACGCCAGGAAGCTTCCGACCAGACGCCATCAGCGCTGGTAAACGCGCCCTCAAGAATTTGGCGCTCACCCTCCTTGCTGACTCTGGATATAGTGCCGCTCATGAATTAGCAAAAGCACAATATGAGTCTGCTAATAATATGACTGATCGTTATGGCGCATTGTCAGTTTTAGTGAATTATTCACTGCTTCATGCCAATGATTGTTTAGAACATTTCCATCAAACATTTGCCAAGGACGCATTGGTGATTGATAAATGGTTTGCCCTTCAAGCCACCCGCCAAAATAATCAAGGTCAGTCACAGACCGTGTTACAGGATGTCATGGCTCTAAGACAACATCCAGACTTTAATATCAAAAATCCCAATCGAGTCAGAAGTTTAATTCATGCATTTTGCATGAATAATCCCGGCGCCTTTCATCAGAATCCCGAAAAGAGCTATCAATTTTGGGCTGACCATGTGATTGAATTGAATCAAATTAATCCACAAGTGGCCGCCAGACTGGCTCGAGCCTTGGATCGGTGGAAACAATTTGCGCCAAATTATCAAGTTCATATGAAATCAGCACTAGAATTCATAGCAAAGCAAGACAATCTATCTTCAGATGTGGCTGAAGTGATTGAAAAAGCATTGCACAGTTAGAAGCACGACACGGTTAATTAGGAAATTTATGTCACAAGGTACAAGTTTTACAAAATACATTACTGATTTAGGCTCTCAGAACTCAAAGATTCCAGCATCATTGCTCATCTCTGTTTCTAAGGCATGCCAATTAATCGCTCAACAAGTCGAACAAGGTGCCTTAGCTGGCATCATTGGCTCAGCGGGCAGTGGTAATGTGCAAGGCGAAACTCAACAAAAGCTAGACATCATTTCCAATGACATTTTGATAGAGGCTTGTGGCAAAGATAAAACTTTGGCAGGCATGGCCTCAGAGGAAATGGAAACCATTTTCCCTGCCAATAATGATGGTCGTTTTCTATTGTTATTTGATCCCCTAGATGGCTCATCTAATATTGATGTGAACGTTTCCATTGGCACGATTTTTTCAATCCTTGAAAAAAAGTCATCGGGCGATTTGACTGAGAAAGACTTTCTCCAAGCTGGTACTGAACAAGTGGCTTCTGGCTATGTGGTGTATGGTCCACAAACAACTTTGGTTTATACGACAGGCCAAGGCGTTCACATGTTCACCCTTGACCATGAAACCCAAGAATTTCTTTTAATTAAAGAAAACATTCAGATTTCTTCAGACACCAAAGAATTTGCCATCAACATGTCCAATATGCGTCACTGGGATACCCCTGTACGACGTTACGTCGATGAATGCTTAGCAGGTGTTGAAGGTGAACGTCAGAAAGACTTCAATATGCGTTGGATTGCTTCCATGGTGGCAGATGTGCATCGCATTCTTTGCCGTGGTGGCGTTTTCATGTACCCATGGGATAAGCGCGACCCAAGCAAACCGGGCAAATTGCGTTTAATGTACGAAGCCAACCCCATGAGCTTTTTGATTGAACAAGCAGGCGGTGCATCCATCAATGGTAAAGACCGAATCATGTCTTTACCCGCTGAAAAACTCCACCAACGCGTATCTGTCATCCTTGGCTCGAAAAACGAAGTCAATCTTTTACAAAAGTATCATCAAGAACAGAATTAAGTTTTCTCACCCTTAGATAAAAAGCCTTCAAAATCACTTGAAGGCTTTTTATTTTTTTAAAGAAGTAAAGCTTCTTCTGCAGGCATATAGTCAAAACCATGCGCCCTAGCTACGGCTTGGCAAGTGATGTGCCCTTGGTAAACATTCAAACCATTGCGTAGATGAATATTGCCATTCAAAGCTTCTCGAATACCCTTATTGGCTAACTCAAGCACAAATGGTGCAGTGGCATTGGTCAAGCCCATGGTCGAAGTTCTTGCTACAGCACCCGGCATATTCGCGACACAATAATGAATCACATCATCAACCAAATAGGTTGGCTCTTGATGAGTGGTTGGATGAGATGTCTCAAAACAACCTCCTTGGTCAATGGCCACATCAACAATGACAGATCCCGCCCTCATATTAGAAACCATCTTACGCGTCACTAATTTAGGAGCCGCACCTCCTGGTATCAAGACACTACCAATCACAGCATCTGCAGCCAAGACGGAACGCTCGACATTGGCCGTGCTTGAGTAGAGAGTCTGAATTCGATTACCGTAAAGAGCATCCAACTCTCTGAGGCGATCAATGTTTTTATCCAGAATGGTGACATTCGCACCCAAACCCACCGCCATTTGTAGAGCCGAACTGCCAACCACCCCTGCACCCAATATCACTACATTTGCAGCAGATACCCCAGGAACACCCGCCATCAACAGTGCACGGCCACCATTTGATTTTTCCAAATGGTGAGCTGCCGCCTGAATTGACATGCGACCCGCCACTTCACTCATTGGCGCCAACAAGGGTAAACGTCCATTTGGACTAGTAACTGTCTCATAGGCAATGCAGATGGCATTGGACTGTATCAAGGCTTGCGTTTGATGTAAGTCTGGAGCCAGATGCAAATAGGTAAACAGAATCTGCCCAGATCTCAACATTTTGCACTCTTCTGGCTGAGGCTCTTTGACCTTAATCACCATATTAGATTCTGCAAAGATATCACTTGCACAGTCCACCAAATGAGCGCCAGCCATCACATAATGTTCATCCATAAAACCAATGGCTTCGCCAGCTTTCTTTTCAATCAAAACATGGTGACCCCATTGTTTTAGTTCAGTCACTTGGTCAGGGGTCAAGCCCACACGGTATTCGTGATTTTTAATTTCTTTTGGTACGCCAATAATCATGATGCACTCCTCTCTTTTTTATGTAATCCAAAAACAAAATACAACGCTGTCAAACTCAACAAAATAGGTGGCCCAACATAAAAAGCCATGCGTGTGTTTTCTGAATACGCCATAAGACCAATCACAAACACAACAAACCCAATCGCAAACCAAGACCCATACGGCCAGAAAATGGCTTTGTAGGGCAAAGCTTGACGCTGCTCCTGGGATAACTGCTTCCTAAATCGAATTTGGGTGTACAAGATTGCAATCCAAACCAATAGGCCGATCAATGTGACCGCTGCTGTAATCCACTGAAATGCTTTTTCAGGCACGAAGTAATTCAGTGCCACGCCCAGAGTTGGCAGCAAGATGGTCATCAAGATGGCTTTAGCAGGCACACCTGCCTTAGAAATTTCTGAAAAGCTCTTAGGAGCGTTACCAATTTTTGATAAGCCAAGCAGTAAACGACCACCACTAAAGATGCCCGCATTGCACGACGACAGAGCCGCTGTAATCACCACAAAATTAATCACACCAGCAGCTTCTCTTAAGCCCATGCTCTCAAACATGGCCACAAATGGGCTGCCTTGCTGCCCCACTTGATGCCATGGAAATATGGCCAAGATGACAAACAAAGCACCAACATAAAAAATTAGGATGCGCCAAGCCAATGAGTCAATGGCCATCGGAATGGTTCTACTGGGGTTCTCTGCCTCACCAGCGGACAAACCAATCATTTCAATACCGACATATGCAAATAGCACCATTTGTAATGAAAGCAAAAAGCCACTCACGCCATTGGGGAAAATGCCGCCATGCTGCCAAAGGTTGGCAATACCAATGGGCTCACCACCAATACCTAAGCCAAAGAAAATCATTCCACAGCCCATGGCAATCATGCAGATAATGGCCACCACTTTAATTAGAGAGAACCAAAACTCAAACTCACCAAATACTTTCACGGCCACAAAATTGATACCGCCCATCGCTAACAATGAAGATAAGGCCCAAACCCATTGAGGGACATCTGGAAACCATAGGCTCATATAAACGCCGACTGCAGTGACCTCGGCCAAGCCAACCACAATCCAGTAAGTCCAATACCCCCAACCAACCAGATAACCCGCCAAAGGACCGACATAGCGACCAGCGTAATGGGCGAATGAGCCCGCGACTGGCTCATGTACTGCCATCTCACCCAATGCCCTCAAAACAATGAAGGCCACCAAGCCAGCCAATACATATCCCAAAATAATGGAAGGACCTGCTAATTGAATGGCAGTTGCCGATCCCAAAAAAAGACCTACACCGATGGTCGACCCTAAAGCCATCAAGCGAATATGCCTTGGCTGGAGACTTCTCTTTAATCCATGGTTGTCATGCACCCTATTTCTCCTCTACGTTTTTTTAATCAAAAATTTGATTTCGCAGAATAGGAGGCAATGAATTTCTTGTATACGGCCTAAAAATGAACTAAATGATTAATTCATTAAAAGTATCAAAGGAGAATTTTGGAAGCCTCATAAATATCAGGCACTAGAAAAATTAATCTGATTTTTCCCACACAAGAATAGGAAATTTCTTACACCGAAATCAGAAGATTCCTACAAAGATGTAATCAAGCTTTCTCAGAAAAAGAGAGCTATTAATCTGAGAAATGAATATCAGAGGTTTTGGGGTGAACCCAACGTGGTGATTCTCTAGATGCATCAATGCATCCACCATCTTTATACACACCCTGTGGATCGCGGTAACGCATCATTCTTTCAATAATTTTTTGAGATTGATGGGGGTCAGCCAATGTTTTTGCCACACACGATTCAACCACTGATTCATTCATCTGCGGTTCACCACCGGCATCAACAAAGACCCCATCTCGCCAGTGATAAATCTCAACACATTTCGACTCCAGTGAAAAAGGTTGATCTCTTTTCCAGAAGTTGCTGAATAAATTATGGCCCAAATAAATCACCCAAGACCCTTCATAACCAGCCACATCAGATGATTGATCATCTGGGTTTCTAAACCAAACACGATCGCCAGGAACGTAATATTTCATGGGGAAAGGATTTTCTAATGTGCCGTACTCGCGCAACAACGCCTCATGAAACTCACCTGAACGAATCGCGCTTCTTTCAGAACGCAATTCCATTTTTCTCAAAAGCTCTGGGTTCACATTTTTAAGCTCAAGCGCAATACTCAGAAGAACCACATACTCAGTGGCTCGATAACAAGAGAAGGAATAAGCATCTTCAATTTTTTGAGGTTGCGTGGCCTTAATCAGTCCATCAATAATGGACTGCCCTTTTTTCAGCAAGAAGCCCTCTTCCTCATCGTAATACCAATAATCATCAGGCCTCTCAATGCCTTCTGTATCAAAATTCAAAGCAGCTTTGTAGCCAGCATCCACCACATAATGACGAATGCGAATTGCAGATAGCAACTCCTCAAAACTGGGGAAAGTAAATGGAATAGTCGCCAAAAGCATAGCCACCATAATTTCTTTATCTAAATCCTCACGATTTTTTTGACCATCAATGCCCATCGTGACATACAAACGAGTGGTATCCCACTCAGGCGCCCAAAGATCTCTAGCAACATCCTTTAAAACATAATGGGTTTTGTATATGTCGCCATCTTTAGATTGGATGCAATTGACATGCTCTAAGATTTTCAAGGTCTGGAGATATTCTTGCATCTTGCACAACAATTGATTTTGCTCTTGAGGGCTTTTGCAGAAAAATTCAATGCCACGAGATTCGAAATGAATTTTAGTTTGATTGGTGCTCGTGATCATGATTTAAACACCTCTTATAAAAAGCGATCCAATAGGCGTCGACTGTGCTTATCTAGCGCTTGAATATCTTCAATTAAATATTGAACACCATGATTATCTGCTATCAAATACATCGATTGATTGATTCGACGAATATCTTCTTCACCCTTTAAAACAAAACTCGTTGAACCTCGACTGGTATCGACTACCCAAGTACTCGGAGTGGCAAATGAAGAAACTTTTTCAATTCGTTGAAGCACAGGCATGAATTCACGCTGAGCCAACTCTTCTTCAATGTATGCCTTGATTTCAGAACTCACTTGACTCAAATTTTCTAGCCACACCAACTCATGACCATCTCGGTCAACCAAAGCAATGCCTTCATTGGGCTGACTAATCGGGAAAGCACGAACAGGCAACACTTGTTCGTGTATTTGCCCTGAGGCATCTTTTAGACAAAGATATCCAAATGAATTACGCAACAAGCTAAATGAGCTTAAATTTGTGATGATTGAATCAGGCACGAGAAACCTCCAATTCTGCATCAACCACATCCATTGCTTGCCTTGCTTGAGTGTCATACATGCGACGATAGACTCCCCCTTGAGCCATTAACTCATCATGGCCGCCTTGCTCAATGATCTGACCCTTATCCAGAACAATTAAGCGATCCGCTTTGCGCAAAGTGGATAAGCGATGTGCAATAGCAATTGTTGTTCTACCCTTAACCAGATTGTCTAAAGCTTTTTGAATTTCTTTTTCAGTGGTGCTATCTACGGATGATGTCGCCTCATCCAAAATTAAGATTTGCGGATCAATTAATAAGGCCCGCGCAATGGAAATACGTTGTCTTTCACCCCCAGAAAGAGACTGACCTCTCTCCCCCACCAATGAGTCATAACCATGCGGCAGGCGCAAAATGAATTCATGAGCATGGGCTGCTCTGGCAGCGGCAA
This sequence comes from uncultured Polynucleobacter sp., assembly GCA_964449745.1. GTDB lineage: Bacteria > Pseudomonadota > Gammaproteobacteria > Burkholderiales > Burkholderiaceae > Polynucleobacter. The sequence continues at coordinate 9,114 of CAYVBV010000031.1, forward strand.
TGATTTCAGCACGCGTGGCTTGAGGTTTTCCATAAGCAATATTTTCAGCAATCGTGCCAAAAAACAAGAAAGGTTCCTGCAACACCAAGCCAATGTGACGACGATAATCAGCCACCCCAATCGAACGAATATCCACGCCATCCAGCTGAATGGTGCCTTCAGCCGCATCATAAAAACGACAGATCAAATTAACCAGAGTACTCTTTCCAGAACCACTGTGCCCCACCAAGCCAACCATTTCTCCTGGGGCAATCTTTAAATTAATTCCTCTGGTGACTGAGCGATTGCCGTAGCGGAATCCCACATTTTTTAACTCGATGCGCCCCTCGACTTTACTTAATCTCACCGGATTGATGGGGTCAGGCACACTTGAAACGTGGTCCAAAATATCAAAAATACGTTTAGATGCAGTGGCTGCTTGCTGGGTAAAAGCCACGATGCGGCTCATTGAATCTAAACGAGTATAGAAACGACCGATGTAAGCCAAGCAAGCTGTCAACATACCCACAGTAATTGCATCGTGTGAGATTTGCCAAATACCAAAAGCCCAAACCACCAGTAAACCAATTTCTGTCAATAGCGTGATAGTTGGAGAGAACAGAGCCCAAACACGATTCACACGATCATTCACAGCCAAATTGTGCTGATTGGCCAAACGAAAACGTTCAGACTCTCGATCTTCTTGAGCAAAAGCTTTAACCACCCTCACCCCAGGAATGGTATCTGCTAAGACGCTGGTGACTTCGGACCAAATGCGATCAATTTTTTCAAAACCATAACGCAATTTGTCTCGCACCACATGAATAGCCCAACCAATAAATGGCAAAGGAATTAAGGTCACTAAGGCCAGCCATGGATCAATCGAAATCAAAATACCTGCTGTCATCAGAATCATCAGTACATCAGTTCCAAAATCAAGCAAATGCAAAGATAAAAATAGACAGATGCGATCTGACTCAGAACCAATGCGCGCCATCAAATCGCCAGTTCGCTTACCACCAAAATATTCGAGTGATAGCTTCATTAAGTGCTGGTAAGTGGTGGTTCTTAAATCAGCACCAATGCGTTCACTCACCAAAGCCAAAATATATGTTTTGGCCCAACCCAATACCCAGGCCAATATGGCCGCCAACAACAAGGCGCCCAGATAAAAAATTGTTAAATCAAAATTAATGGGTTGACCATTTTGATAAGGCAACAAAATATCATCCATTAAAGGCATGGTCAGATATGGGGGCACTAGGGTGGCGGCAGTAGAAGCCAAAGTCAAGGCAAACCCAGCGAACAACTGACCTTTGTAAGGTTTCGCAAAACGCCACAAGCGTAATAAAGTCCATGTGGATGGTGGCGTCAAGTTCTCAGAACTACATGCTGGACAATCGTCCTGATCAGCTGGTAAAGGCACCCAACAACTTGGGCATAAAGTTTGACTGGACTCTTGATCAAGCTGTGTATGACCCAAAAATTTGGCCGACTCAATTTGATATTGCTGCAACAAACGATTAGCGGCTGGGTTTTGTGCCAATGTAAATTTCCATTGAGCCAAACGCCCGGTTGAATCAATCAATTCCAAAGTGGCCACACCAGCATGATCATGCAGATGCAAATGCTGACCTTCTAAAAAATCCCAACGCCCCCAACCATTCGCCTCTTGCTGGTTCGTACCCAGAAGACCTTGATTACTCAAACACAGAATGCCTTTGGAAAAACACAATTGATCATTCAAATCAATTTCCAAAATCGCGATCACCACTTCATTGGGGCGAAGCATGACCGATATGGCTTGACGCCAAGCGACGGACAAATAATTGATGGGGCTAGATGAAATAGTGGTCAAAGGTAACAGTGAGTTGAGTATCTGAATTTGTTGGCAATTATCGCAAATTTACCCAGCAAAATATTTACTCTTTGGTGTCAACTAAAAAGGCCCCAAACCGTTATACGACAACGTACAATTAGGTATTTTTGGCACTTTCGCCCCACATGAGCAAAAAAACTATAGAAATCATAGATATAAAGGTCCTCAAAGGACCCAGCATGTGGACCTATCGCCCAGTTCTAGAAGCTTGGGTTGACATACACGACCTAGAAGACTGCCCTTCGAACACTTTGCCAGGATTTACCGATCGTTTGGTGGCCTGGATTCCTAGCTTGATTGAACATCGCTGCTCTTATGGAGAGCGTGGTGGTTTTATCAAACGCCTTGAAGAAGGCACATGGCCTGCCCATATTCTTGAACACGTGACATTAGAACTTCAGAATCTTGCTGGCATGCCCGGTGGCTTTGGTAAAGCCCGAGAAACCAATAAACGGGGCGTCTATAAAGTCGTTGTCAGAGCATGGCACGAAGAGATCACCAAAACAGCTCTTTATCACGCCAGAGATTTGGTGATGGCCGCCATCGAAGACAAAGCATTCGATGTACCAGCCGCCATCAAAGAAATAGAAGACATGGTCGACAGCCTTTATCTCGGCCCAAGTACAGCTTGTATTGTAGATGCTGCGCGCGAAAAGAAAATTCCAGCCACACGATTATCAGAGGGCAATTTGGTGCAATTAGGCTATGGCATCAAACAACGTCGCATCTGGACTGCTGAAACTGATTTAACCAGCGCTATCGCTGAAGGCATCTCACGAGACAAAGATTTGACCAAGTCATTATTAGCTTCTTGCGGTGTACCCGTTCCAGAAGGTCGCATGGTTGAGAGTCCACAAGATGCCTGGGAAGCAGCCAAAGACATTGGTGGCCCAGTGGTGGTCAAACCCTATGATGGTAATCATGCACGTGGTGTTTTTACCAATCTCACAAAGCAAGCCCAAATAGAAAAAGCTTACGAAGACGCCATCAAAGAAGGTAGCGGTGTGATTGTGGAACGTTACATTCCTGGTAACGAGCACCGCTTGTTGGTCGTGGGTAAAAAAGTGGTCGCAGCCGCCAAAGGTGAGTCTGCCTGGGCCAAGGGTGATGGCACAAGAACCATTCGTGAACTCATTGAACAAGAAATCAATACAGACCCAAGACGTGGTGATGCTGAAATCTTGCCACTGAGTCCAGTTCTATTTGACACTAAACTTGAACTGGAGTTAGGTCGTCAAAACATGACTTTGGACTCTGTTCCATTAGCCGGTCAAGAAGTCTTGGTTCAGGGCTCAGGCAACATGGCTTTTGAAGTGACTCATTTGGTGCACCCTGCTGTTGCAGAACAGGCCGCATTGGCTGCCAGAGTCATTGGTCTGGATATTGCGGGCATTGATATAGTGGCTGAAGACATTTCTAAACCCCTTGAGGAACAAGGCGGTGCGATTGTAGAAGTGAATGCGGGCCCCGGTTTGATCATGCACCTCAAGCCTGCGGTTGGAGAACCGCAACCCGTTGGCGCAGCCATTGTGGATCATTTATTTCCAAACAACATGGATGGCCGCATCCCCGTTGTGGGGGTGACTGGTTCTCGTGGCAAAACCATGGTGGTTCAACTCACCGCTCATTTGATTCAATTGACAGGAATTAAAGTTGGATTAACGTGCAGCAAAGGTGCCTTCTTTAATCAGAGAATGCAAACTTCTGGCAATTGCGCAAACTGGACCAGCGCTAATCGCATCTTGCTCAATCGCCAAGTGGAAGCAGCTGTTTTTGAAAATGACAGTCGTACCATCCTCAACGAGGGCTTGGCTTACGATCGTTGCGCTGTTGGTATTGTGACAAACCTAGACCCTCAAGATACGGTTCCAGAGTGCTCCATTACTGAGCCTGAGCATATTTATAACGTGATGCGAACTCAAGTGGATGTGGTTTTACCCAATGGCCATACAGTTCTCAATGCCGATGATGAAGCCGTCGCAAAAATGGCAGAACTATCGGATGGCGAAGTCATTTTCTTCAGTAAATATGGTATGAATGATGTCATCCATCAGCACTTGGCTCAAGGTGGTCGGGCCTTATTTACTGAAAATAATTTGATTTACTTGGCCAATGGACAAGATCGTTCTGAACTAATTAGTACTGCCAACATTCCTCTTTTACAAATCAGCAGTAAGACCAATACACTAGAAAGCGTATTGGCATCAGTGGCTGCAGCATGGGCTTTAAATATTCCTAAAGACATCATTGCTGCAGGACTTCAAACTTATCACTAGCCAACACCATGGAATTCATTCGCATCCGAGCACTCCGAGGCCCCAATATTTGGGGTAAACACACATCCCTCGAAGCTTTGGTGCAATGTGAACCTAGCGAAAAGGTCATCACGAATATTTCCGGTTTTGAAACCCGCTTAAGAGAGCGCTTTCCACAATTAGGTCCATTAAGACCTCATACTCAAAATGAATCAGTGTCTCTAGCTCACGCGCTTGAAGTGTGCTCTAGAGATCTTCAAGCTCAAGCAGGATGCCCGATTACTTTCAGCAGAACCATGGCAACACCCGATGAAGGTGTTTATATCGTTGTGGTTGAATACACCGAAGAAAAAGTGGGTCGCTTGGCACTCGATTTAGCCTTGCAATTATGCAAATCAGCATTGATTGATAACGGCTCACATCTCGATGAATATCTCAAGCAATTAAGAGAACTCGATGAAGATATCCGCTTGGGACCCAGCACAGGTTCAATTGTTGAAGCCGCCATTGCCAGAGGTATTCCGTACCGCCGTCTAACTGAAGGCAGCATGGTGCAATTGGGCTGGGGCAGTAAACAACGCCGCATTCAGGCAGCTGAAACCAGCTCCACCAGCGCCATTGCTGAATCAATTGCTCAAGATAAGCAACTCACTAAAAATTTATTACATGCCGCTGGCGTCCCTGTGCCCATGGGGAAAATTGTGACCAGTTCTGATGAAGCGTGGGAAGCCTACCTGGAAATTAAAGCGCCTGTTGCTATTAAGCCGCGTGATGGCAATCAAGGTAAAGGTGTGGCAGTCAATATTGATACGCGTGAGCAAATTGACATTGCCTTTAATGCGGCCTCAGCCATTTCTTCAGAAGTGATTGTGGAACGTTACATGCCCGGTCATGATCATCGCTTACTCATCATTGGCGGACAATTGGTCGCAGCTGCTAGACGTGAACCGCCTTATGTGATTGGCAACAATCAACACACCATTCGTGAGCTGGTTGAGGAAGTGAACAAAGATCCATTGCGTGGGGATGGCCATGCCACATCTTTAAGCAAAATACGAATTGATGAAATCGCCATTGCGACTCTTAAGAATCAAGGTCTAACGCCTGACTCCATTCCTCCCAAAGGCTTGCGCGTGACCTTACGCAATAACGCTAATTTAAGCACCGGTGGCACTGCCACAGATGTCACAGATGATGTTCATCCCGACTTGGCGGCTTCTGCGATTGCCGCAGCTCAAATGGTTGGTTTAGATATTTGTGGTGTTGATGTGGTTTGTGACAATGTCTATCGCCCACTAGAGGAACAAGGTGGTGGCATTGTGGAAGTCAATGCGGCTCCTGGTCTTCGCATGCATCTTCACCCATCTTATGGCAAAGGCCGCCCTGTGGGTGAAGCCATCATCTCCACCATGTTTGGCAAAGAAGATGATGGGCGCATTCCAGTGGTTGCAGTCACAGGCACCAACGGAAAAACCACGACCGTGAAGTTAATGAGCCACATTTTTAAACAGCAAGGCTTGCGTGTAGGTCACACAGGCACTGATGGGGTTTATATCAACGGCCGAAGAATTGATACTGGGGACTGTAGTGGTCCTAAGAGTGCTCGAAATGTTCTCATGCATCCTGATGTGGATGCTGCCGTATTAGAAACGGCACGCGGTGGAATCCTCAGGGAAGGTTTGGGATTTGATCGCTGTCAAGTGGCCATCGTGACCAATTTAGGTGAAGGTGATCACCTGGGCATGAACTACATCAACACCACCTCAGAACTGGCAGCCGTTAAAAGGGTCATCGTACAAAATGTTTCAAGTGATGGCATGGCAGTTCTCAATGCAGCAGATCCTATGGTCGCCAAAATGGCCAAAGCATGCCCTAGCAAAGTGACTTTTTTTGCGAAAGACATCCACCACCCCATCATGGCCAAGCATCGCGCTCAAGGTCAACGCGTGGTCTTTGTTGAGAATAATAAAGTTGTCGCTAGCGAGGGAAAGAAAGAGTTTCATATTGATTTGAATCAGGTTCCGATGACCGCCAATGGCACGATTGGCTTTCAAGTTGAAAATGTTCTAGCTACCGTCGGCGCCGCTTGGGCTTTGGGTATTTCATGGGACACGATCGCAGAAGCCTTAGGATCCTTTGAAAGTGACTCACAAACTGTTCCTGGAAGATTTAACTTATTCAAGCACCGTGGCGCCACTATCATTGCTGACTATGGCCACAATCCTGATGCCATTCGTGCGCTTTCTGAAACCATCATTGAGATGCCAGCCTCTCAGAGAGTTGTCGTCATTAGTGGCGCTGGCGACCGCCGCGACGAAGATCTACGTCGCCAAACAGAAATTCTGGGGCAATACTTTGATCATGTGATTCTTTATGAAGATCAATGTCAACGAGGTCGCGCCGATGGTGAAGTCATCAATATCATGCGCGAAGGCTTAATGGCTTCTAAACAAGTTAAGAAAATTGAAGAAGTTCATGGCGAGTTTCTGGCCATTGATAAAGCTTTAGCTCAGGTGAAAGCCAACGATATTTGCTTGATTTTAGTTGACCAAGTAGAGGAAGCTTTGGCTCACATTGCCAAATCTTGCCAAGCTTAATGGTCAGCTTGAATCATTGTCGCAATTTTAGATAATTGGCTTTAATGATTTTCAATGCCTCAGCTGTTGCCACAAAGCCAAAGGTAGCAGTGACAGTGACTGCAGAGCCATAACCTGAACAAGCGAGTCCGCCAGAGGCTACACCTTGCCTTGGCTCATCTGAATAAATCGCAGTGATGCCTAACTTCTTTTTCGCATCACTACTGAAACCATATTGCTTGCGTAATGCATACCGAATCTTGGATAAAACCGGATCTTGCGTGGTTTTGCTGAGGTCAGCAGCATAAATCCGACTAGGGTCTAATTTACCGCCAGCCCCCCCACAAAGAATCAAAGGAATTTTTTGAACTTTCACTCTCTGAATGACCGGCTCATTCAACTCATTTAAATTTCTTCTACCCTCACAATAAGCCGCCAGTGCAATCTTCATTTTGACGTCATCAGTTGCATCTAAAACCACAAATAAAGGATTCCCGATGCCTTGGTCCAAATGCTCACTTAAATTATCAATGGTCAAAAAATCATCGATTAGATGAAGTTTTATCTGTGGATTAATGGATACCAAACGCTCTGCCATGGCTTGGACTTTTGACTTGCCAAAATTCTCTTCAGTGGCATGCAATTGGCGGTTCACGTTACTTAGGGCAATGTGATCAAAGTCCATCAGAGTGATTTCACCCACACCACTTCTCGCCAGCGCTTCCAAAGCCCAAGAACCAACTCCTCCAAGCCCTGCCACAAGCACATGAGCTCTTGAGAATGCTTCGAGACCTTCATCACCATACAAACGAGCCACTCCAGCAAATCGTCGCTGTTGATTGGATTGTTGAGGAGATGGATTGTCTGAAGGATTGACCATAGTCATCACTATATAAGAAAAAAACCCGCCATTAGACGGGTTATTAACAATTTCAGTTCGAATTACTTATCTTGTTTCTTTCGCCCGAATGGCTCCATATGAGCATGGCGACGAATAATGAAATCAAAAATAATTTTCATCCAAATGGTAGATCCTGCCAATGCAGACCAAGTTTCATAAGCCATTTTTCCGCTGACCACACCCAAAATTGCTGCGGTGATCAGTGCCGCTGCAATGAGATTAATGATGGCTGAGGGCATAGCAAATTTTTTAGGGTTTTTAGGGGGCACACCACCCTTTAATGCAACCTCAGACAAATCTTTGTTAATTAAGATTTTCCAGGCACGACGATACCAATAAAAAGCAATAGGAAATAAGGCGATGAAAAGAATCCATGTCATGGCCACACTAATATCAAAAATCATTCAATTTCCTAATCATTAAATATGTTTCAAATTCTAAACGAAAAAACGGCCCTACTAGGTAGGGCCGCTCAATCTAATTGACTCAGTCACCCGAGTCAATCACAACGACTTAGTGTGCGCCGTCCACTTGTTTTGAACCACGTGGAATACGAACAGCTTCAACCATCGCTTGAATGTGCTCTGGTGGTTCTTTAGTCATCTTGTCTACTGCAAACGCAACAGCAAAGTTAACCAAAGCACCGATTGCACCAAACGCTTCTGGAGTAATACCAAAGAAGCTATTAGCACCACCGATAAGATCTAAGTATCCAGTACCTTTGATGAAGAAGATACCTTTGTGAGCGAACACATAGAACAATGTCACGAACAAACCAGCCAACATACCTGCCATTGCGCCTTCTTTGTTCATCTTCTTAGAGAAGATACCCATCATGATCGCTGGGAACAATGAGCTAGCTGCAATACCGAAGGCCAAAGCCACAGTACCCGC
>CAYVBV010000032.1:0-15903 GCA_964449745.1 uncultured Polynucleobacter sp.
AGTAAATCTTCCGAGAAACTTAATTTCACTTCTAGGTTGGTGATGCGTTCGTCTTGATTCATGGCAATCCATTGTTTATTTGGATTAAGCATACCTGAAGAACTTCTAAAACTACAAATATGAGCCAGTGACCCCCAAGGTACCCCTAAATGAGCCATAAGCATGCTAGCATCAGCACCTTTGTTTTCATTGAAGTGAGTCCATGAGTTCAGGCTCTGTATTAACTCCGCGAGTTTTGGTTTATTTGATACTGCCCACCATTTTGTGGGCAGGCAATGCCATTGTGGGTCGTTTGGCTGTTGGAGCCATTTCGCCAATTCTTTTGAACACTTTGCGTTGGGCCTTGGCAGCCTTGATCTTGTTACCGATTGGCTGGCGATTATTGAAGTCAGGTAGCCCAATTTGGCGAAATAAAATTCGTTTTTTATGGCTAGGTCTTTTAGGAGTTGGTTCATACAACGCCTTGCTTTATCTCTCTTTAGAAACATCAACACCCATCAATGTCACCTTGATTGGTGGCAGCATGCCCATGTGGATGTTGTTGATTGGAGCTTTGTTTTATCAACAAGCCATTCAGTGGAAACAAATGCTGGGCGCATTGATTTCATTATTCGGTGTGATGTTGGTCTTATCGCGCGGCGATTTATCGACTCTTCTCAATATTCAGTTGGTACTGGGTGATTTATATATTTTATTGGCCACCATCCTCTGGGCTTTTTACAGTTGGATGTTGAGTCATCCTGGAAAAAGTTCTGAGCGAGAGTGGCCTTGGGCAGAATTCTTATTGGCGCAAGTTCTTTTTGGAGTGGTTTGGTCCAGTGCGTTCTTGGGAGTCGAGTGGGCTTTAGATGCGGTGGTTTTTCATCTGACTTCAGAGACCATTGCATTGCTCATTTTTGTGGCCATTGCGCCATCCTTGATTGCATACCGCTGTTGGGGTTTGGGGGTGACGGCCGCTGGCCCAGCCATGGCATCATTTTTTGCGAATTTGATTCCACTGTTTACTGCTCTCATGTCTGCAGCACTACTAGGAGAGCCGCCCAAGCTATTTCATGGTTTGGCATTTGTGATGATTGTGGCAGGCATCATCATTTCTTCTAGAAAAAAATCAGTCCATCACTAATTCAAAGCGACCGTCTTCCATTTCAGCTTGGGGTCTGATCCAGTAATCGTGTGTTTGCATGGATTCGTAGACGTAGGCCATTTGAAGAGTAGCTTCTATTTTGGCTAAGCCAATCACACGATAAAAGCCGCCTGACTTTTTATGACGCAACTGACTGCCAATGGGGAAGAGGCTGGGATGGGTGATGCGCATCATAATCTGGCTCGCTTGGTTTTCCAAAGAGAAAATTGTGTGTAAAAAATGAACAAGAGACCCCAGACCACAATCGAGGCATAAGCGGCGACCCAACCATCACCGCCTAAGTAGCGGCTGATGTCTAAGGTGGCGCCAAATAATGCGGGACCAATTAAACCCCCTCCAAACCCCATGACGGAGTGCAGACCCATGGCAGTACCTTTGATGTCTTGAGGTACGCTGATCACCAGTCCGGCAGTGAGTGTTGCTGAATCTGCCATGATGAAAATTGAATGTATTAAAGCAATTGCAACAATCACGCTCCAGTGCATGCCAACAGCAAAACCCAAGGCAATGCCGCTCACGGCGCTACCTATCATGACCCAATACACCCAACGATGACGACCGATTCGAAGGGCCATTTCATTGCCCAAAATGGAGGCAGGGACACCAATCAAGTTAATCAAGGTGGCAATCAGGGTGGCACTCAGAGGAAAAGCGTGTTCAGGTACAGCAATCGAAGCGCAGTAGGTAAAGAAAGCCACGAGCCAGGCACGTGAGGCAAATAACTCCAGGGTGTGGGCCGCGTAACCCAACATGTAGGCCAAAGCTTCTTTGACCTCTAGCACTTTTTTCCAACGTGCTAAGGGGAAAGCATCTTTTAAGCTAAATTGAATCTCTAAAAATCCTTTTTCACCAGGCAATGCGTTGGTGCCGACCCAGGCAAAAACGCCTGCCAAGAATGGGCCAATGGCAATGATCATGAAAGCTGTTTGCCAGCCGAGATGATTGATGAGCATTCCTGAGAAGAAGTAAGAAGCCGCTGCGCCAATGCCAAAGAAAGCGGTGTAGAAAGAAATGTGACGCGTAATTTCACCCATCGTGACGCGATCAGAAATGATTTTTAAACCAGGCATGTAGGTTGCCGATACGCCTGCACCGTGGATCATCAAATAAATCCAAGCATTGTGAAAATTCGTGGCTAAAAAGCCCATGCCAAACAGGCCAAGCGCTGCCAAAACACCCCCCGCCAAATAAATTTGGCGGGTGTCCATTCGGTCGGTCAAAGTCGTGGCAATGGGAACTGTTAAAACGTAACCAATAAAAAAGCTACTGGCTAAAAAACCAGATTCAAAATTACTCAGTTGCCACTCGGCTTGAATGATGGTCAAAGCAGAGGGGTAGCAGGCAAATCCAAGAATGGATAAAACCTGTGTGAGTAGCATGAGATAGGTGGTCAAGATGCCTCGAATGAATTATTTTTATATTGAATTGATTTTATCCCTAGAAGCTCAATCATGGATAATTCAGCTCAATTGAGCATCAGCACACCATGGTTAGCACAGCATGTTAGAACTTCGTACCCAAGCACTCCAATTACTGAGTATTTCTGACCCATTCATCAAAGGGCCAGCGGTCTTGGCATTGCGCGAGGAATTTGAAGCCGGGCGGATTGATGTTTTTCCTGAGCTTGCCCTGACTGATGCTGACGTGATGATTCCTGGTAGACCTGCCAACCCTATTTTGGTCAATCCAGGTTTGGTCAAGCGTCGTTCGATGGCTACGCAAGAAGGGAGAGCGGTCTTGATTCATGCTTTGGCGCATATTGAATTCAATGCCATCAATTTGGCCTTGGATGCAATCTGGCGTTTTGCCAAGATGCCCAAGGCGTATTACCAAGATTGGCTCAAGGTCGCTGCAGAAGAGGCGTATCACTTTGATTTACTCAACACTCATTTAAAAAGCCAAGGTTTTCAGTATGGCGACTTCCCTGCGCACAACAGTCTATGGGAGATGGTCAGCAAAACCACGGACTCGATTTTGGCGCGCATGGCCTTAGTTCCTAGAACCATGGAGAGCCGAGGTTTGGATGCCTTGCCACCCATTCAAGAGAAATTAGCGCAAGCCCAAGATCATGAGGCCGTGGCTTTGTTGCAAATCATCTTGAATGATGAGATTGGTCATGTGGAAATTGGTAACCGTTGGTTCAACTACATGTGCCAGCAGCAAGCCTTGGATCCTATTCGAGCCTATGCAGAATTGGTGGAGCGTTATGAAGCGCCAAAATTGAAAGGGCCGTTCAATTACTCTGCCAGAAAAGCAGCCGGGTTTACTGATGCAGAGTTGGCTGCCTTAGAGATCAAAGCCTCTTGATTGATTTTTATCACTCGTTGATTCGAGTCACTTTAATCGGGTTCAATTTGTAAGACATCAAAAGCTGCTTTCAAGCGTTTTTCGTACTTTTGCTTCATGTCTTGGGCCTCTTGGTCTGACCAAGTTCTAAATCCTTCTTTGGATTTGATGCCAAATTTTTTCTCAGACAGTATCTTTTGCAAGCATTCCGGAATCTCAGTGCGATTGGATAGACTTGGGTAGATTTCTTTGGCAGCAATGGCCATGCCTTCCCAGCCAGATATTTCTTTTTGTGTCATCGGGCCAACCGCCGCATAGCGAAAACCAAAGCTATAACGTACAGCTGTATCGACATCTTCTGGGCTGGCAATGCCATCATTGACTAAGGATAGGGCTTCTCGCATCAAGGCATGCTGAATGCGATTGGCTAAAAATCCTGGAATGTCTTGGCGCACCAATACGGGTTTTTTATCCGCTGCTTCAAATAAGGAGCAAACTTCTTTGGCCAATTCGAGATCAGATTCCTGACCCAAAACAACTTCCACCAAAGGCACCACGTGAGCTGGCATGAAGTAATGCATATTGAACATGCGATGGGCTGTTTTTAAACCCTGACTGATTTGGCTAATCGGAAATCCAGAACTGTTGCTGCCAATGGCAATGTGTGAAGGAACCCGAGCATCTAGGGATGCAAAAATATTTTGTTTTAAGGCTAAATTTTCTGTGACGGTTTCAATCACCAGCACCACATCGTTCCAGTCTGACCATTCATCAATGGTGCCCACCTGAATTGCATACCCTTGTGAAGAGCCTGTTTCTAGCCCATGAGCTAAATGTTGAATTTCAGGCACAGCTTGTTGAGCACGCTCTGTGTTTCGACCCAATACGATGACTGCATGGCCACTACTGATGAAACCAGCAGCAATGCCGATGGCCATGGTGCCTGTGCCAAGAATGACCACTTTTTTCATGATTGTCTCCATTGTGAATGGAATTCATCATACCTAAATCAGCCCAGTTGTGTTGTTGGCTGTATGGCTGAATCCATGCGCCATGATTAGGGTTTTAACTGATCTTAAAGAGTCAAAAATGACTTTGAATTTCAGATCAATGGGGCTAGCATGTAGCTTGTATTTCAGTATCGGAAGTCTTTATATTGAATAAAAATTTTCTGATTTTTTGAAATACAAACCATAAAAAAATCGTCAAGATTTATAACAAGCAGAGACAAGTTAAGAAGAGACAAATCATGCCTATTATTCAATCGGTTGAGGTTGCTGCTGTCAGCGTCCCTTTAGACCATGTGACTTCATTTTCCACGCGCACTGTTTCAGAAAGACACTATTGCTTGGTCAAGGTGACCAGTGACACAGGTCATCAAGGCATTGGTTTTTGCTACGTGGGTAGCGCTGCTGGCCAATTGGTTCAATTGGCTGTGGAGCAGTTGTTGGCCCCAAGATTAATCGGTCAAGAAAGCCATCGCACCGAAGGTCTGTGGCAAGAGATGTACACCGAATCCATCTTGCAAGGTCGCTCAGGTAGCGTGATGCGCGCCATTTCTATTTTAGACATTGCCTTATGGGATTTGAATGCCCATTCAGTCGGTTTGCCGCTGCATCATTATTTGGGTTCGTTTGCCAAAGATCGTGTGCCTGCTTATGCCAGTGGTGGATATTATTTAGAGGGTAAGACACCGGCCAAGTTGGGCAAAGAAATGGAAGCCTATGTGAAGTTGGGTTTCAAAGCCGTCAAAATGAAAACAGGACGCTTGAGTCCTAAGGAAGAAGAAGCCCGTTTAAAAGCGGTGAGATCTGCTGTGGGACCTGACATCATTGTCACCATGGATGCCAATAATGCTTGGCGCGATATTCCCACTGCGATGGAGTACATGAAGCGCTTTGAGCCCTACAACCCCTATTGGATGGAAGAGCCTTTCTCTCCAGATGCCATTGATTTGCACGCTCGTTTGGCCAAGCTCACATCCATCACGATTGCCACGGGTGAGATTGAAGTAGGCCGTTGGCGTCATCGGGATTTGGTTGAGCAAGGTGGAGCTGAGATTTTGCAAACAGATGCTGCTGTGTGCGGTGGCATTTCTGAATGGCGCAAAATTGCTGCGTACGCTGATGTCAAAGGCATCACACTCAGCCCACATTGGTTCCATGATTTGCATGCTCCCTTGGTGGCCGCAACACCAAATGCCAGGTTTGTTGAATTCTTTGTCGATGATCAGGTTTTGAACTTCCGTCGTTTGATCAACAAGCAACTGAAATTCAAAGACGGAGATTTGATCTTGCACAAAACCCCGGGTCTTGGTTTTGGTTTTGACGAGTCTGCCGTTAAAAAGTACGCATTAGGAAAAGCTCCATGGGTCAAAATCAAATAAGTCCGGCCAGAGCCAAGCAATATGTTCAGGAGGTTTTTGCCAAATTGGGCATGCCTCATGAAGATACTCTGATTGCTGCTGAATACATTGTTCGTGCTGACCTCATTGGTGCTGATGGTCATGGATTGTTTCGCATGCCACAGTATGTGGCTCGTATCTTGCAAGGTGGCATGAACGTCCACGCTCAAATTAAAACCATCAAAGACAGTGGGCCGATGGCTTTACTCGATGGTGACAATGGTTTGGGACATTTGGTCATGTACCGATCCACCATGATGGCGATTGAAAAAGCCAAAGAATTTGGCATTGCTTGGGTAGGTTCTAACAATGGCAATCACTCCGGTGCCGGAGCGCATTATGTGAATACCATTGCCGATGCTGGTTTGGTGGGTATTTATATGGCAGTAGGTAGCGCCAATCACATGGCGCCGACCGGTGGGTCGAGTCGACTCTTGTCCACCAACCCGATTGCATTTGGTGTGCCTGTGGGACAGGGTAAGCCTCATGTGATTCTTGATATGGCCACCACCGTCACTGCCTTTGGCAAAATCAAAGTTAAAGCTCAAAAGAATGAGCCTATGCCAGTGGGGTGGATGATTGATGCGCAAGGGCAACCCATCACGGATCCGAAAAAAGCCACTGAAGGTACTTTATTGCCGATCGGGGATCACAAAGGATATGGCTTGGCTCTAATGATTGGTATGTTGGCGGGATGTATGAACGGCGGCGCTATGGGTAGCAATGTGGTGGACTTCAATAAAGACAGCAGCAGCGTCACCAATACGGGGCAAACCATGATTGCCATCAATCCTGATTATTTGATGGGGCGTGAGTATTTCTTGAATGAAGTCAATCGTGTGATTGATGAGTTGCATGCCTCGGCAACTTTACCTGGGGTGGATCGCATTCGCGTACCGGGTGAAGGCGCATTGGCCACTGAAACTAAACGTAAAGAAGAGGGGATTCCACTCTCGCCTGAGTTAAGAACTGCCTTGAATGACTGTGCCCAACAATTGGGTGTGACACTGATTTAAAAGTCTATTGAATCAGAGCAGCGAAACTCTCTGCGGCAATAAAAAAGCCTTCATCTCTTATCGGGATGAAGGCTTTCTGATTTTATTGATCACTTCTTTTTAGATTGTTCGTAACGTGCTTTGTTTTCTTCATTGGGTGGGTAAAGACCAGGTAGTGCTGCGCCCCCTTTGACTTGTTCCATGATCCAAGACTCAAGATTTTCTTGTTCAGGGGCCATGGACACCATGTCATCCACCAAATCTGCCGGAATTAACACTGCACCATCATCGTCAATTACGATCACATCGTTGGGGAAGATGGCCACACCACCGCAAGCAATGGGCTCTTGCCAAGCGACAAAGGTGAGACTGGTGACTGAGGGTGGAGCGGCGACACCGCTACACCACACGGGTAAGTTGGTTTCAAGAACACCTGCCACATCACGCACCACACCATCTGTGACCAGTGCTGCCACCTGGCGTTGCTTCATGCGTTGACACAAGATATCACCAAAAATACCGGCATCTGTGACACCCATGGCATCCACCACGGCGATGCAACCCGCGGGCATGTCTTCAATCGCTGCTCGTGTTGAAATGGGAGAAGACCAAGAAGCTGGAGTGGCTAAGTCTTCACGAGCTGGCACAAAGCGCAAGGTAAAAGCGCGACCCACAATGCGACCCTGACCTTTTTTAAGAGGCATGCTGCCACGTATCCACACATTGCGCAGCCCTTTTTTAATTAATAGGGTGGTCAATGTTGCTGTTGTCACTTTGGATAAAACTTCAATGACTTTAGGATCCAATGCTTGAACAGGTGTATTCATAAGAAGCTCTTAAATATTAGGAATGTTGCCACCGTCCACACGGATCACTGAACCGGTGATGTAGGAGGCTGGCTGGCTGGCCAAGAAAGCTGCGGTGTCGCCGTATTCTTCTGGACGACCTAGGCGTGCCATGGGGATAGATTTCAAGCTATCTGCCTCAATTTCTTCAACCGATTTGTTTTCTCGTTTGGCGCGAGACTCATCTAAAAAGCGAATGCGATCGGTGGCAATTCTGCCTGGCACGATGATGTTGCTGGTGATGCCATGGGGGGCTAGTTCACGCGCCAGAGTTTTTGACCAAGCATGCAGTGAGGCACGCAAAGTATTAGAAATCGCTAAATTCGGAATCGGCGTAATTGCGCCAGAGGAAGTGCTGGTGATGATGCGTCCCCAGCCACGTTGTTTCATGCCTGGAATGGCGCGATCGGTGATGGCAATGACTGATAACACCATTTCTTGGAACTTCTCAATCCAAAGGGCAGTTGATTGTCCTGCCGCTGGTGTTGGGGGAGGGCCACCGGTGTTATTCACCAAAATATCCACGGGTCCCACTTCTTTTTCAACTTGAGAGAACAATGAGTCAATCGCACTGAGATTGGCTAAATCCCAAGCAATGCAGTGCGCCTGACCGCCAGCGGCTTTGATCATCGAAGCAGTTTCTTCTAGGTTGGCCACTGTTCGACCTGCTAGAGCCACTTTGGCCCCTTCTTTGGCCAAAGATAAAGCCATGGCGCGACCCAAGCCACTGCCTGCACCAAACACCAAGGCTGTTTTATTTTTAATGCCTAAATCCATGATTCAATTTCCTTCAATCGTTTTGTTTGTCTCTTGGTTAATCGTTCGATATCCAATATGTCGGCGGCTGATAACTTGGGTCCAGGTTTGCGCACGGCTGCCGAAGCAATCACACCCCGCTGGGCCAAAATGTATTTACGCACTGCTAAGCCAATATTGGCTTGTTGCTCATATTTGGCCAATGGCAGATAAGCATCAAAAACATCACAGGCTTTGTCAATCTCACCTTGTTCAAACAATTCGCAAACACGCACCATCATTTCTGGATAAGCAAAGCCTGTCATGGCACCATCGGCTCCACGAATCATTTCTTCTGTTAAGAAAAGTCCGCCACCATTGCCTGTCAGGATGGATACCCGTTCAATCTCTTTTTTCTCAATCGCATTCAAAATGCCAGATAACTTATTCAAGCCCGGGCAATCCTCATGTTTGAGCATCACGCAATTGGGTGAGTTTTTCAAGATTTTGATCACCACAGCAGTTGACATTTGCACACCCGTTGATACCGGGTGGTCTTGAAGACACCAAGGGACTTCAGGCCCTAAAGTTTCATTGACCATGTCAAAGTAAGCGGTGATTTGATCATCGGTGCGCAGAGTTGAGGGTGGTGCCACCATGACGCCGGCAGCCCCCATGGCCATCACTGAAGTCGTCAACTCTTTCATGGCAGCAAAACCAGGAGAAGAAGCTCCAACGACCACAGGAACACGACCGTTCACACGCTTTAAAACACGAGCCACAAAAATCTTAGATTCTTCTGCGGTTAATTTGGTGGCTTCACCCATGATGCCCAGAATCGTTAATCCTGTGACACCGCAATCCAAGTAAAAGTCCACCATCGAGTCGGTGCTTGCAAGATCTAATTCGCCATTCTCTTTGAAAGGCGTCACCGCAATTAAATAAACGCCGCGACTGTTGCGATTGAACTGATTGATTTCCTGACTCATGCGCCTACTCCTGAGCTGGCAGCCCTTTTGTTTTTGATGATTTGTAAAACAATCACCAAGGCAAAGCCAATGAAACCAGCCGCATCGGAATAGTTCGATGGATAAGCCAAACAAACACCGGACAAAATCAAGACCCAACGTTCAAATAGATTGGTTTTGGCCAAGAACCAACCTTGCAAACCGCCCGCTAAGGCAATCACGCCAGCCACCGCTGTGAAGCTTACCCAAGCGATTTGAAGCCAATCAGCATTGGCCAATGCATCGGTTGAGCCCATCAATAAAAGAGCGCTGCCCGATGAATCCAAGACAAACATGAATGGCACCAAAATAGCAGGCGCCACATACTTCCAGCTTTGCAAAGTGGTCTTATAGGGATTGCCTTTACAGATGGCTGCTGCTGCAAATGGAGACAAGGCCGTTGGAGGGGAAACCTCAGATAGCACGGCGTAATAGAAAATGAACATATGGGCGGCAAAAGCGGGTACACCCAAATTGATCAAAGCAGGGGCAGTGATCACCGCACAAATGATGTAAGACGCTGTGACTGGCACGGCCAAGCCCACAATCCAAACAATCATGGCTGTAAAAATCGCTGTCAATAACAATGAGCCATCGGCCAATTGAATGATGATGGAGCTAAATTTCAAGCCCAAACCAGTCAAAGTCACTGTACCCACGATTAAGCCTGCACCAATACAAGTGGCTGCAATGCTGATGACCCCAGAAGAGCCGTTGGCCAAGGCTTTGATGAGGTTGGATTCATACAAAGACTTCACAATGGATTGTTTGCCACTGAATAAGTCCCAAGGCAAGATGGCGGTGTCAGCTCGTAACATGCTGGTTGCAGCAGACAACACAGTTGCCCAAAACACCGACATCACAGGTGAGAAGCCCAACAACATGAAGGCCACAATTGAAATCAATGAGAAGAAATGGAACCAATACTGCTTCGCCAAATTCCAAGCGGTATCTACTTTGTCAATTTTGATGGACGACATATTGTATTTTTTGACATCAATTTCTACCATGACAAATAAACCAAGGTAGAACAGGATGGTCGGAATACACGCCATCAATAAAACATCTAAATAAGAAATCTTTAAAAAGTCTGCAATTAAGAAAGCAGCTGCGCCCAATACAGGTGGAGAAATAATTGCCCCTAAACCACCTGCCGCCAAAAGACCGCCAGCCGCGTTTTTATCATAGCCCACTTTATCAAGCATGGGGGCTGCCACAGTGCCTACCGTTACTGTGGTGGCTACACCAGAACCTGATGGACCACCTAATAAGAATGAAGATAAAACAATTGTTTTGCCCACGCCTGAAGACTTGCCACCCATGGCGCTGAAAGCAAAATCAATAAAGAACTTGCCGGCATTGGTGAACTGTAAAAAAGCACCAAAGATGGTGAACAAGATAATCAAAGTGGCTGATACGTCGACCGCTGTTCCAAAAACACCTTCAAGTGTCATGTACATAAAGCCGACCAAACGAGAGATGTCATAACCCTTATGAGTCCATGGGGCGGGTAAGTAATTGCCAAACAAGGCATAAGCCAAAAATAGAAGGGTGACGCTGAGCAAAATCAAGCCATTGGTGCGGCGTATGCCCTCTAGGATTAATCCGATAAAAATCACGCCTAAGATAATGTCTTGCTGAAGTGGGGCGGTGTTGCGATCGGCCAAATCATCGCCACCTTGCAAGACGTAATACGCCGTGATGATGGCTAGGATGGCTAATGCGACGTCCCAAATCATCAGGCGATTTTTAAAGCGCGCTGCAATTGGGAAAGATAAAAATAAGATGGCTAGGACGAAACCTACGTGTATCACCCGCAATTGCAAAGTGGGTACGATTGAATACGCTGCATATAAATGAAACAGTGACATCAAGACCGCTGCAAGTGTCAAAAAGATAGCTAAGAATCCTTTGTATTCGTGGGAATCACCTTCCTCTTGCCGGATTAAGGACTCGACTTCCTGTTGGGTTTTTTCATCCAATGCAGGGGTTTGATCTTGGGTCATAGGGGTCTCGCTCAATGGAAAACTACCCAAGAGTGTCTTGGGTAGTAATTTTTATTGTGATGTTATTTTTTTAACTAATTTTTAGAACTTGGCGCCACGTTCTTTCAAGTACTTGATTGCACCTGGGTGGAATGGCACAGAGCTGTTACCAGGTTTTTGGCTGGCAATATTGATGCTTGAGTACTCAGTGTGAGTCGAAATCAATTCTTTTTGGTGATCAAAAACAGCTTTCACAATTTTGTAAGCTTGATCATCAGGCATAGAAGCATTGGCGACCAAAATATTCGCTACCGCAGATACTTGGTTGTCTTTGGCCATGCCTGCATAGATGCTCTTTGGAATCACGTCAGCATAGTAAAGGTTGCCGTATTTCTTGTTCATGGCACCCACTTCCGCTGCGTTATCGATCATGACAATTTTTGTTCCTGGCGTGTTGGCCAAATCTGTCACTGCGGCTGTTGGTAAACCACCAACCCAGAAGAAGGCATCAATCTTGCGGTCCTTCATGGCGTTGACTGATTCAGCGGCGCTTAAACGTTCACGTTTCACATCTTTATCTTTGTCTAAACCTGCTGCTTCGATCAAACGGAAAGCCATCACTTCAGTCGCGCTTCCTGGAGAACCTGTGCTCACGCGTTTGCCTTTGAGGTCTTTCATGGACTTGATGCCAGTGGCTTCAGTTGTGACCACGTGCATGCGGTTTGGATAAAGAACCAATAAAGTGCGAAGTTCTACTTTCTTATTCGCAAATTTGCCTTTGCCCTCAATAGCGTCTTTGGCTGCGTCTGCCATTGAGAAGCCCACATAAGGTTTACCAGTGCCGATCAAGTTGATGTTATCCACTGAACCGCCAGTCACTTCAGCAGTAGCTTGCATACCTGCTACATGCTTGGAAAGAACAGAAGCCAAGCCACCACCCATTGGGTAGTACACACCGCCTGTACCGCCTGTACCAACAGAAATATTTTGAGCGCTGGCAATCGTGGCCGAGCTCAATAGAAGTGCTCCTAATAATTTTGCAATTTTCATTCTTGTCTCCGGTTTGTTGTAAAAAGTGAATAGGACCGTGAGCAAAAATTTAGCATCATTTTTTTCTTTTCGCTGAATCTTTTGCTATTAACTAGGGTTATTACTGAGCAATTACTTTTAAAAAATAGAATGCACCATGATTGGGCTTTTAGGGCGTGTGAATGTCCCTGAAAAATAAAGGAAATTCGTTTACATTCTTAGCTAAAAATCAGTCAAATCATTTACACAACAAAAACAATCAACAGAGGCAGACATGACAGCACAAAAGAAGGTGGTCATTGTGGGTGGTGGCACCATGGGGGCAGACGTTTCTTTGGTATTCCTGCGTGGCGGATACGAAGTAGAGATTATTGAATCTGGCAAAGACCGCCGAGAGTTTTTACCGCAATACCTGGCGTTTCAAGCGAAAGAGTTTGGACTCCAGCCACACAACCCAGTCAAAGTTCATGAGAGTCTTGAACAAGTTAATTGGCCGACTGTGGATCTGGTCGTGGAATGTATTCCTGAGCAGTTGCCACTCAAGCAAGTGCTCTTTGCTCAATTGGATAAATTGGCCAGTCCACACACGATTTTGGCGAGTAACAGTTCGAGTTTTCCCATCAGTCAAATTGCGATTGGTTTAGCTACTGCAGAACGCATGATTGGTTTGCATTTTTTCATGCCGGCTCATTTGGTGCCATGCGTAGAAGTCATCAAAGGTGAAAAAACCAGTCAAGCCGTGATGGACGAGTTATTCCAAATCATGACGCGTTGTTTGATGGTACCCGTGCGAGTGAATAAAGATCTACCGGGTTTCTTGGCCAATCGTTTGCAACATGCCATGTCTCGAGAAGCCTTTTCAATGATTGATCAGGGGATTGCAAGTCCAGAAGACATTGATAATGCGGTGCGCTTTGGTTTTGGTTTCAGGTATTTGGCTGCAGGCCCTGTGATGCAGCGTGATCACGCGGGTGTGGAGATTCATACGGCTGCGGGGGCGAGCATCTATCCATCTTTATGCAACGATGCCATTCCTGCGCGCTGTCTCACTGAAAAAGTCGCCAATCATCACTTTGGGATGAAAACCTCTCAAGGTTTTTATCCTTGGAATCCTGAATCCATCAAAAAAGAACGTGAGCGCTATGACACGATTCTCAAAGCGGGTTTGAAAATCATTCAAAAAGATATTGAGGATATCTGTCGCTAGCTCTTAAAGGCTGAGCATCACCAAAGAACACAAAAGAGACACAAAAGAACACAAAAGAACACAAAAGAAAAAAGCTTGCTTTTTGAGTGATCAAAAGAGCAAGCTTTTTGGTTTGGTGCCCCAGGAGAGACTCGAACTCTCACGCCTCTCGGCACCGGCTTCTAAGACCGGCGTGTCTACCATTCCACCACCAGGGCATGGTTGCTATGACAGGAAAAATGCACTGCATTCATATCAACTAAGCCAATGATTATACTAGAAAATGAATTTGATTCTGATTTTCTGGTTCATCATTCTTCACTACCTCACTTACTTCACCGTTCAAAAAGCAGTGGGTGAAAAAGAGTTCAAAGACATCTTCTTGGGAAAGTGATTGGGATTAAGAGCTAAGAAGAGTCACCAGCAGCAAATAACAAGCCACTAAGAAAAAAGCCCCCGAATGAGATTTCAGGGGCTTTTTAATTTGGCTCCTCGACCTGGGCTCGAACCAGGGACCTACGGATTAACAGTCCGGCGCTCTACCGACTGAGCTATCGAGGAATAGACCAAGATTATAGCCTGAATTTGTAAAGATGCCAAATTCGCCCTGACTTTGGTCTAATAGAAGCATTGTTTTCATTGGAGAAATCCTATGCCTCAGACCCTCTTTGGGCCTATTAGTTTTGTTGGTTTACTGATTCTTTCAAATGTCTTTATGACTTTTGCCTGGTATGCTCATTTGAAGAATCTTTCAGACAAGCCTTGGTGGATTGCTGCAGTTCTGAGTTGGGGCATTGCATTCTTTGAATATGCCTTGCAAGTGCCGGCTAACCGAATTGGTTTTCAGCATTTTGACTTGGCCCAATTAAAAATTACTCAAGAGGTCATCACATTGGCCGTATTTGTGCCATTCTCCATGTTGTATATGGGTCAGCCTTTTAAGATGGACTTCATTTGGGCTGGTTTGTGTTTGTTGGGTGCGGTGTATTTCATTTTCAGATGATTCATTTATCGATTACGACTTGGGTCAATGCAAAAGACTTAGTTGCCCCTATCAGGCTTCAAGTATTTGTTGAGGAGCAAGGTGTTCCTGAAGACATGGAGTGGGATGAATTTGATCAAGATGCTTGGCACGCAATTGCCAAGTTCAATGATCAAGTGGTAGGCACAGGCAGACTCATTCTTCAGACAAATGATCCTATCCAAATGGCCAAAATAGGGCGTATGGCTGTTCTAAAGAGTCACAGAAACCAGGGAATTGGCCAACAGATTTTGAGAGCCTTAATTCAGAAAGGGAAAGAAAAGGGCGCACAAGCATTCATCTTGCACGCCCAAACTCATGCGATTCCTTTTTATGCCTCAGAAGGCTTTGAACCCCATGGACCCATCTTTGATGAGGCAGGTATACCTCATGTTGAGATGATGCTCAGACTCTGAGTCAACAAGCTACAGACCTAATTAGAAGTCAAAAGTAGCAGAGGCTCTGAAGATTCTTGGAATGCCTGGGTAGAGAGTGTTTGAGCCGTAAGTTTGACTCACATCACGCCAATAAAATTGATCAAATAGATTTTCCACATACAGGCGATAAGTGGCTTTTGATCTTCCAACTTTATCAACATACTTCATGCCAGCATCAAACTTGTGATAACCGGGAACCTTAATACTGTTATCTAAAGTCACGCCCTTACTCGAGACATAAGTCCAGCCACCTTGAACGCTCAAATTTTCAATGTTAGGTATTAGGTAATCAGCAAAAACAACCGCACGCCAATTGGGGATGCCAATGGCCTGAGCGCCATTCATGGATGCGAGACTGGCACCTTCCTGTTTAGCCTCTAAGTACATTGCGCTTGAAGTCAGATTCAAACGTTTGGTGACTTTCTGAGCATAAGATAACTCAATACCGGTGTGAACGACTTTACCGTCCTGTGAAATACTTTCATACTTCCAGTCGGTGACATCATATGTATTCTGATCAACATATTCATTAGGGCGGGTTGCTCTAAAAATCGATGCAGAAATCAAAGTATCAAGTGTAGGGGCATATTTAGTGCCAATTTCAAGCTGTTCAGTTTTCCTGGGCTTTAGCGGCACTGCATTTCTAAAGCTGGTTTCAATCGGTTTTGTACCTGACTCAACACCCTCACTGTAACTAATGTAATTAGTTATTTGCGAATTCAATTTATAAGTCGCACCAATACTCGGCAGTAAATAATTTTTTTTCAATTCGCCAACAAGCAATCCTGAAGTTGAATAAGACTTATCGCTTAACTCAATGTATCGACCG
>CAYVBV010000032.1:15913-17544 GCA_964449745.1 uncultured Polynucleobacter sp.
CGGTTTTGTACCTGACTCAACCCCTTCACTGTAACTGATGTAATTCGTAATTTGATGATTGAGTTTGTAAGTTACCCCAACGCTAGGTAAAAGATAATTTTTCTTATACTCGCCCAGTGATTGCCCCAGTTGAGCACTGAGTGCTGAATACGACTGATCGCTTAACTCAATGTATCGACCACTTAAATAAACATTTAATTTTTCATTCAATTTCATATTGTCTTGAATGAAAAGACTGTTTTGTTGGTGATCGAGTGTCTTGGTAACAGGCCCCAGTCCACTGCTACCTTCAGAAATATTTGCATTCAGTGAATAGATATTATCTTCGGGAGATAAAGAATCGAATCTTGCTTGACCTTGGTATATGGATCTTTGTAATACAGAAACACCGTATTTGAGTTGATGTTCAATTGAGCCAGTACTGATTTTTGAGCTTAAGCCGATTTGAGCTTGATCATTTCGGCGGAGTTCATTCTCGCTTCTAAAGTCCGAGACCACAAAGTTACCTGTGGGTCCAAAGGTGCCGGTTGACAGAGGTAATGGATAAGCTTGTCGGTCATTGATTTTGACTTCGCTTCGGCTTAAATGAAAAAACAAAGAATTACGTTGATTGATTTCATGATCAATCTTTAGCCCAGTATTTAAAGATTTGATTTCTGTTGGCAAAACCCAGCTATAGCGATTGAGCTGAATATCAGCTGGCACATTTTGAGGTACCCAAGAGTTTGTGCCATCGCCTAACAACATCAAACCTGAGACGCCAATTTGGCTCTTATTTTGATACTCAATATCAAATTGAGCAAAAGTTTGAGTACTGAGCTTGGCATCGACGGCCATGCTGATAAATTGGCGTTGACCTTTTGCATTTTTAACAAAAGGTTTGATGTTTTCATGAGCAGCATTCAGTCTGATGCCTAAAGATTTTTCCTTGTTGAGGAAAGTTCCGTAATCAACCGCCGCGTATTCGGTACCGCGTTCACCGGTACCTGCGGTTGCTGAAATTACTTCTTTGGCACGTTTGGTGACAAAATTGATAATGCCGCCAGGAGATGAGGCTCCGGCCTGAAGGGCGCTCACGCCTTTGAGTATTTCTACTCGATCTTTATTTTCAAACGCGAAATTCTGTTCACCCGTTAAGGACATGCCATTCATGCGAAAGCTAGTGGCTGGGTCTAAAGCAAATCCTCGAATGGACAAGTTTTCGTAGTAACCAATGGTTGCATAGTAGTCACCTACGGAGGCATCAGTTCTGGCGGCTTCAGAGATGACTTTTACATGACGATCATCCAAAAGATCTTTGGTGAGAACATTGATGGATGCAGGGGTATCTTTTAATTCCACCTCTTCAGTGCCACCAGGGCCGCCAATCATGGCGCGTTTGGCAATATAACCTGTGCCTTTTTCCCCAGTCACCACTACTGGCGACAATTGAGTCTCAGTCTGCGCTGAAGTTTGTGAGCTAATCAATAGAAGCAGGGCGCATGCGCCTGCAATGTGGTTCTTTTTTGGCCTATAAGCCATCGTCAGTACTCCTTATATAAACGATGGCGAGTGGGGGATGCGGTTTTGGACGCTTCCCTGCGCTCGCATTATCGAGATCAGGTTCAACGGGTATTTCTCACCCACATCAA
>CAYVBV010000033.1:0-17316 GCA_964449745.1 uncultured Polynucleobacter sp.
TGGGTGACACAGGCCCTTGCGGTCCTTGTACAGAAATTTTCTACGATCACGGTGAAGATATTCCTGGAGGTCCTCCGGGCAGCCCAAATGAAGATGGGGATCGTTATATCGAGATTTGGAATAACGTCTTCATGCAATTTAATCGTGATGAAGATGGTGTGATGCACCCATTGCCTAAACCTAGTGTCGATACCGGTATGGGTCTTGAACGAATTGCTGCAGTCTTGCAACATGTTCACTCGAATTACGAAATTGATTTATTTGTAAACTTGTTGGCGGCAGCTAAATCTGCGGTGGATGCGGCGGGTGCTGGTCATTGTGATGCCGATAGCCCTTCATTGAAAGTCATTGCAGACCACATTCGTGCTTGTTCTTTCACAGTGGCTGATGGTGTGATTCCAGGTAATGCAGGTCGTGGTTATGTGTTGCGTCGCATTACGCGTCGTGCGATACGTCATGGCTACAAGTTAGGGGCAAGAGGCCCTTTCTTCCATA
Organism: uncultured Polynucleobacter sp.; assembly: GCA_964449745.1. Lineage (GTDB taxonomy): Bacteria > Pseudomonadota > Gammaproteobacteria > Burkholderiales > Burkholderiaceae > Polynucleobacter. Next base: position 496 of record CAYVBV010000033.1, read on the forward strand.
AGTTGGTTAGTGCCTTGGTCAAAGAAATGGGCGAAGCCTATCCTGAGTTAAAGGCCAACGAAGCCCGTGTGACAGAAGTCTTAAAACAGGAAGAAGAAAGATTTTTCCAAACTATCTCAAATGGTATGGAAATACTTGAGGCTGCCTTGACGTCAGCCAAAGTGATTGATGGTGAGACAGCGTTCAAATTGCATGACACCTTTGGTTTCCCATTGGATCTGACTGCTGACGTTTGTCGTGAGCGTGGCGTGACTGTGGATGAAGCTGGTTTTGAAGTGGCCATGAATCGTCAGCGTGATCAAGCCAGGGCCGCCGGTAAATTTAAGATGGCGCAAGGTCTTGAGTACAGTGGTGCTGCCACAGTATTCCATGGTTATGAGACCTTGAGTCGTGACTCGGCCAAAGTCTTGGCGCTGTATGTAGACGGTACTCCAGTGAGCACCATCAAAGCAGGTGATAGCGCGGTGATTGTTTTGGATCAAACGCCGTTTTACGCTGAATCAGGTGGCCAGGTGGGTGACGCTGGTGAATTGCGAAACCCATCTAGTTTGTTTGAAGTTGAAGATACTTTAAAAATTCAAGCTGATGTCTTTGGTCATCATGGTCAAGTATTGGAAGGTGAAATCAAAGTTGGTGATTCACTGAATGCAAAAGTCAACAGTGAACGTCGTGCCAGAACCATTCGTCATCACAGTGTGACTCACTTAATGCACAAAGCCTTGCGTGAAGTCTTAGGTCCTCATGTTCAACAAAAAGGTTCTTTGGTTGATCCTGATAAGACCCGTTTTGACTTTACACATACGGCGCCAATGACGGCTGAACAAATTGCTCAAGTCGAACAATTGGTTAATGCTGAAATCTTGGCGAATGCTGCCACTTCAGCCAAAGTGATGAGTTTAGATGATGCTCAGAAAACCGGTGCCATGATGCTGTTTGGTGAAAAGTATGGCGAAACAGTCCGTGTTTTAGAAATTGGCTCATCGAAAGAGTTATGCGGTGGCACCCACGTCGAGCGTACGGGTGATATTGGTATTTTCAAAATTTTGGCTGAGAGTGGTGTGGCTGCAGGCATTCGTCGTGTTGAAGCAATTGCTGGTGATCGTGCTTTGACCTATTTGCAAAAATTAGATGCTCAAGTGAATCAATTGGCCGCAAATCTCAAGGCCACGCCCAATGATTTGGCTCAACGAATTGCTCAGTTACAAGATCATGCCCGCTCTTTGGAAAAAGAACTAGAGCGTTTAGGTTCTAAGTTGGCTGCAAGTCAAGGTGATGAGTTGCTTTCTAAAGCTGTTGAGGTCAAAGGTGTTCGTGTCTTGGCTGCGCAACTAGAAGGTGCGGATGCTAAAGTTTTGAGAGAAACCTTGGACCAGCTTAAAAACAAATTAAAGTCAGCAGCGATTGTGTTGGCTTCAGTTCAAGATGGCAAAGTTCAGTTGGCTGCCGGCGTCACGGCAGACGCAATTGCTAAGGTCAAGGCTGGCGATTTAGTGAATCATGTTGCCCAGCAAGTCGGCGGTAAAGGCGGTGGTAAGCCTGATATGGCGATGGCTGGTGGAACGGATCCTAAAGGTTTGCCTGCAGCGCTTGGCAGTGTTCAAGCTTGGGTCACTGAGCGTCTATGAGTCTGCCTCAGGTTGATAAAGAAGTCGATGCCAGCGGGCTCAATTGCCCGCTACCCATCTTGCGTGCTAAAAAAGCTTTGGCTGAAATGCAATCCGGTCAAGTATTGAAAGTCACTGCGACAGATGTGGGGTCAGAGCATGATTTCCCCACATTTGCCAAACATACTGGAAACGAATTGCTTTCTTCGGTAAAGCTGGGCGACGCCTTTATTTTTTATCTCAAACGTCGTTAATTCATTGAATTGCCCAGTCGGAATACTTCAGCGAGTTTTAAGAAATTCGCTGAAGCCATCTTTGACTTCAGGGTGGCGTAGGGCAAAATCTACTGTGGCTTTAAGGTAGCCCAATTTACTGCCGCAGTCATAACGAACGCCTTCGTATTCATAAGCCAAAACTTGTTCTTGACCGAGCAGTGATTGAATTGCATCCGTTAATTGGAGCTCACCCCCAGCGCCTGGCTTGATGGTACGAATGTGATCAAAAATTCTGGAAGATAAAATATAACGACCCACAACGCCCATGTTTGAAGGCGCGTTGGCTGGTTCTGGTTTTTCGACAATACCATTAAGTTTGTAAATGCGGTCATCGAAAATCTTGCCATCAATCACGCCATAAGATTTACTCTGTTCAGGTTGAATCTTTTCAACGCCCAAGATCGAACTGCGATAGTGTTGATACTGATTGACCATTTGTTTCATGACGGGAACTTTCCCATCCAAGAGGTCATCGGCCAAAATGACTGCAAAAGCTTCATCTCGAATCAGTTTTTCGGCGCATAAAACAGCGTGGCCTAAACCCAGTGCCTCAGGTTGTCTGACATAAACACAATCCACGTGGCTGGGTTTAATGCTGCGAACCAAGGCCAATAAATCTTTTTTATTCTTGGCTTCAAGCTCTGCTTCTAATTCGTAAGCCTTGTCAAAATGATCTTCAATGGCGCGTTTGCTACGACCTGTAACGAAAATCATTTCAGTGATGCCTGCTGCCATGGCTTCTTCAACAGCGTACTGAATCAACGGTTTATCCACCACATTCAACATTTCTTTGGGGCTGGCTTTGGTGGCAGGTAAAAAGCGAGTGCCAAGACCCGCCACCGGAAAAACTGCTTTGGTAACTGTTTTATTCATACTCATGATGGTAAACGACTCAGTTGACTATTGAGCTTATCTAGTAAAGACACGAAATCAGCAAGACGCTGTTTTTCTTGGACAACTACCGCCTCAGGGGCTCTAGCAATAAAACTTTCATTGTTCAATTTTGAATTGGCTTTGGCAATTTCAGCGCTGATGCGTTCAATTTCTTTACCCAGACGTGCCTTTTCGGCAGCCACATCAATCTCAACTTTTAATAAGATTTTGGTGTTGCCTACGATGGCTACTGGAGCGCCAGCCCCGTCTTTTTCAAGTTGGGCCTCATCTTCATAAATTTTTACCTCAGACAATTTGGCCAGCGCTTGAATATAAGGCGCTGCTTTTGTTAAGAATGAGCTGTCACCCTTGATGTACAAAGGAACGCGTTGAGCAGGAGAAATTTGCATTTCGCCTCTTAAGTTTCTGCAGGCATCTACTAAAGCTTTGACTTCGGTAACCCATGCCTCGCTTTTCTCACAAACTTTTTGCATCTGAGCGACTGGATAAGCTTGTAATGCAATGGTTTGCTTTTCCTGTTGCTCGAGTGCTTTACCTGACATGGGTGCCACGATTTGCCAGAGTTCTTCGGTAATGAACGGAATTACGGGGTGAGCTAAGCGCAAAATCGTTTCAAGAACTCTTAATAAGGTGCGACGCGTGGCTCGTTGTTGAGCGGGCGTGCCATTTTGTAATTGAACTTTGGCCAGTTCAAGGTACCAGTCGCAGTACTCATCCCAAACAAATTGATAAATTGAGGTGGCAATATTGTCAAAGCGATAATCTTTGAAACCTTTATCAATGTCGGCTTCCGTTCTTTGCAACAAAGAAACAATCCAGCGATCAGCGGGTGAAAAATCTAGATAACCATCCGGGCCACAGTCACCAACGCACTCGGCAATACCGTTATCTTCATCGTTGCCGGGACAATTCATCAATACAAAGCGTGTGGCATTCCATAACTTATTACAAAAGTTCCTGTAACCCTCACAACGCTTTTGATCAAAGTTGATATTTCTTCCAAGTGTTGCCATGGAAGCAAACGTAAATCTCAGGGCATCTGTACCAAAGGCCGGAATACCATCTGGAAACTCTTTTTTGGTTTTCTTGGTGATGCTCTCAGCTTGCTTGGGGTTCATCAGACCTGTGGTCCGTTTAGCCAAGAGGGTTTCTAAATCAATGCCGTCAATTAAATCAATGGGATCCAAAGTATTGCCCTTGGATTTACTCATCTTTTGACCTTCAGCATCACGCACCAAGCCATGGACATAAACAGTCTTGAAAGGAATCTTGCCCGTAAAGTGGCAAGTCATCATGACCATGCGTGCGACCCAGAAGAAAATGATGTCAAAACCAGTGACTAATGCCGATGAAGGTAAGAAGTGAGCAAGCTCTGGGGTCTTATTGGGCCAACCCAAAGATGAAAATGGCACCAAAGCAGAGCTAAACCATGTGTCTAAAACATCTTCGTCGCGACGCAAGTTACCAGTGTAGCCATTGCTTGCTGCTTTGGCTTTGGCCTCCACCTCAGTTCTGGCCACCACAATCTTGCCATCATCTTGGTACCACGCAGGAATTTGGTGACCCCACCACAATTGTCGTGAGATACACCAGTCTTGGATACCTTCTAACCATTGGTTATAAGTGGTCGTCCAATTTTCGGGAACAAACTTCACATCACCGCATTTGACAGCATCAAGGGCTGCTTCAGCAATTGATTTTCCTGGGCGATATTGATTGTGCTCTGTGGGTTTAGACATCGCCACAAACCACTGATCGGTCAGCATAGGTTCAATCACAGACTTTGTACGATCCCCGCGGGGCACCATCAAGGTATGGGCTTGTACTTTTTCTAAAAGTCCCAAGTCCTCGAGATCCGCCACAATTAACTTACGAGCTTCAAAGCGATCCATGCCTTGATATTTCTTTGGGGCTTGATCATTGATCTTTGCATCCAAAGTTAAGATGTTGATCATCTCTAATTGATGACGTAGGCCCACTGCATAGTCATTGAAATCATGCGCTGGAGTCACTTTGACAACACCCGTACCAAAGTCTTTATCTACGTAATCATCGGCAATGATCGGAATCACACGATCAGATAATGGCAAATTCACGGTTTGACCGATTAAGTGTTGGTAGCGATCATCTTCTGGATGAACCATGACTGCCACGTCACCCAACATCGTTTCAGGTCGAGTGGTGGCGACGGTGAGATGCCCAGTGCCATTCGTTAATGGGTAACGAATGTGCCACATGGAGCCTTGCTCTTCTTCGCTTTCTACTTCTAAATCTGAAACAGCTGTTCCAAGAACTGGATCCCAGTTCACCAGACGCTTACCTCTGTAAATGAGTCCCTGCTCATACAGACTTACAAAGACTTCCACAACGGCTTGGGACATCTTTTCATCCATGGTGAAGTATTCACGTCCCCAATCGATGGAAGCCCCTAGGCGTCGAATCTGATTCGTAATGGTTGAGCCAGATTGCTCCTTCCAGGCCCAAACTTTTTCTAAAAACTTTTCACGGCCAAGGTCATGTCTTGAGATCTTTTGTGCGTCTAATTGTCTTTCCACCACAATTTGAGTTGCAATGCCGGCGTGATCGGTGCCCGGCACCCATAGGGTGTTTTGACCCTGCATGCGGGCATGTCTGGCCAAGCCATCCATGATGGTTTGATTAAAAGCATGGCCCATGTGAAGGGTGCCCGTGACGTTTGGAGGTGGTAGTTGGATGCAGAAACTATCCTTGTTGTCGTCCAAAGTGGCGGTGGCAATACCCCTTTTTTCCCATTCAGGACCCCATTGGGCCTCGATGGTGGAGGGTTCGAAAGATTTAGCGAGGTCGGAAAGATTTTTAGACATAAGCCCGAATTATAATTTTTTGTTAGAACTTAAAGGTATATGTGACGAATATTCTTAATAATTTAAATCCAGAGCAGTTAGAGGCGGTGACTTTGCCTCCTCTGAATGAGGCTGGTCAAAGCCAGTCTGCCATGATTTTAGCGGGTGCCGGCAGTGGTAAAACCAAGGTTTTGACTACCCGCATTGCATGGTTGATTCAGACAGGTCAGGCTTCACCTATTGGCATCCTAGCGGTGACTTTCACCAATAAGGCTGCTAAAGAGATGTTGACCCGTCTTTCAGCCATGATGCCCATCAATACTCGGGGCATGTGGGTTGGCACTTTCCATGGCTTATGTAATCGTTTGTTGCGAGCACATCATAAAGATGCTGGTTTGCCCTCAACTTTTCAGATTTTGGATACTCAAGATCAGTTATCAGCAATTAAGCGCATGCTCAAAGCCTTAAAAATTGATGATGAAAAATACCCGCCTAAGCAATTGCAATACTTCATTGCCCATGCCAAAGAAAAAGGCTTGCGTTCAAAAGATATGGACCGGGGCGATTCTTTTCAGAACACCATGGTTGAGCTTTATCAGGCTTATGAGGAGCAATGTCAGCGCGAGGGAGTGGTGGATTTTGCTGAATTGCTCTTGCGCAGTTATGAGCTTTTAAAACACCATCAGCCGATTCGTGAACATTATCAAGAGCGTTTCCGACATATTTTGGTCGATGAGTTCCAAGATACCAATGCTTTGCAATACGCATGGTTAAAGCTGATCTCAGGTCATGGAAGTATTCATCCAAGCTCAGTCTTTGCTGTGGGTGATGACGATCAGAGTATTTACGCTTTTAGAGGGGCGGATGTTGAAAACATGCGTTTGTTTGAAAAACACTTCAAACCTTATTTGGTCAAGTTGGAGCAAAACTATCGCTCGTATGGGCATATTTTGGATGCAGCGAATCATTTGATTGCGAATAACACAGAGCGTCTAGGTAAAAATCTTCGAACAGATGCTGGACATGGTGAGCCGGTGCGGGTTTATGAGGCAGCAACGGATGGCACAGAGGCTGCTTGGATTGTGGATGAAATTAAATCTTTGATTAACACCGGTAGCATGCGCAGTGAGATTGCCATTCTTTATCGTAGCAATGCCCAGTCTCGCATCATTGAGCATGGCCTATTTTCTGCGGGCATTCCTTATCGTGTGTATGGTGGCTTACGATTCTTTGAGCGTGCTGAAATTAAGCACGCATTGGCCTACCTTCGTTTATTAGAAAACCCAAATGACGACACCTCTTTTGCAAGAGTCGTGAACTTTCCTACAAGGGGGATTGGTGCCAAGAGCATTGAGACCTTGCAAGACAGTGCCAAGTTCAATAACTGTTCATTTTATGCCGCTGCACCTTATTTAGAAGGTAAGGCGGGGAGTTCGATTGCAGCATTTGTTCGGTTGATTGATCACATGCGCGATGCAACCCGTCATTACACTTTGCCAGAAACAGTTGATTATGTGATTCAAAACAGTGGTTTGATTCAACACTATTTAGCCGAGCGAGAAGGGCAAGATCGTGTTGAAAACTTACAGGAGCTTGTCAATGCAGCAACAGCATTTATTGCTGAAGAAGGTATTGCGCAAGATACTGCCGCAGGTACCTCACAGGATGAGGTGGTTGTTGAAATGTCTCCTCTGGCAGGATTTCTGGCGCATGCCTCATTGGAGGCTGGGGACAATCAAGCGCAAGCGGGACAAGACGCTGTGCAGCTCATGACGGTTCATGCAGCCAAGGGGCTTGAGTTTACAAATGTCTTTATTACCGGCTTAGAGGAAGGATTATTCCCTCATGAAAACAGCATTAATGAGGATGATGGCTTAGAGGAGGAGCGTCGTTTGATGTATGTGGCCATCACTCGAGCCAAAGAGCGATTATTTTTATCTCATACGCAATCCCGTTTGTTGCACGGTCAGGTTCGGTATAACTTACCTTCTAGATTTTTAGATGAACTACCCGCTGAGTCATTGAAACACTTAACCCCTAAAAATAAAGATTCGCGTTGGGGATCAAGCACCACCACTCGCATGCCCTCATGGTCTGAGGGCAGTGATTGGGGTGGACCTGCGGCCACCCTTCCAAGATCAAGCGCAAGTTCTATTGCGGCGCCTATCAGCACTCTTCCAAGAGCAGACCATGGTCATGGTTTTAGAGTTGGGCAAAGTGTGTTTCATACCAAGTTTGGCGAGGGAAGAATTTTGGCCATTGAAGGCCAGGGTGATCAAGCCAAGGCTCATGTGAACTTCAATCGACACGGACCTAAGTGGTTGCAGTTAGCGATTGCCAAGCTCACTGCCATTGATTGAAAAAATAAAAAGGGCTGAGAATTTCAGCCCTTTTGTTTATCATTTTTTTACTCTCTATTTACTTTTTCTCTGCAATTAATTTTTTTGAGAAACGTACAAAGTTTATTTATTAAAACAAGCTTTCCAGGTGGCAAAGAAAGAGCAATACATCACAGTCAGTGCCGCCATTGAGTAGGGCGGAATGATAAAAGGAATCGCAGCTCGAAGACCAAATCCGTCCAAAAAAGCTTCAATAAAAAATGGGACCGCCACAATGAATGCTGCCCAAATCATTAAATAAAATATGAATGCACCCTTATTGGTCCAGCATGCAATCCAACTAGAAAAAAGGGCTTGACCCACAGACATTTTTTCCCAAGCGATGAGTACGGGTGCAAACCACATCACCATGGCAACAGGAATGTATAAAAGAATGCCAATACCTAAACCAAAATAAAGATCTTGAACATCCCGAATGGTCGGCGGTTGTTGTTGAGTCAGTAGCGTAATCAATTGTTGGAAATCTATAAACGCACTGGCTATAAGGCTCAGAATGAGTATTGCAAAAGCGTAGATTGTCCCAAGTATCAGCAAATTTTTGCGAACCAAAGGGGCGTCACCTTTTAGGGCAACCAAGTAAATAGAGGGGGTTACGCGTTCACCAAGAATGACTCTCTGGCAGGCTGTCATGAAACCTACTGTGAGAGCGGGCGTCAAAAGAAGAATTGCAAAAACGCCAAAGACTGGGATTAAGATCGCGAACTGGGCAATGAAGATGTATAAAAACACCAACATTAAAAATGCCAATGGACTCTTTTTAAATAGCCACAAGCCTTGTCGGACCCATACGTAACCATCACTTGAAGGAGCTTGATTGAGTTGCATAATGAATATTATATTTTGGGGATGTTAGAGATTACATCACGGCGCAAAATGAGAATTCTCTCAAAATGTGTAGGGTCATGTGGGGTTAGTAGCTGAGCTTCACGAGGCAAGTAGAAATCCCACAAACGCGATACCCAAAACCTCATTGCAGCCGCACGCAGCATCATATTCCAAGAGTCTGATTCTTCAGCTGTAAATGGTCTGACTTGTTGATACTGTCGCAACATGCCTGTGTAGCGATCCATTTGGATCTGGCCACTCTTTAAATCAATACACCAATCATTGACTGTGACTGCCAAATCAAATAACCATTTGTCATTGCCAGCGAAATAAAAATCAAAAAATCCGCCAAGTTCATCTTGACCGCTTGAGTTGTCAAATAAAACATTGTCTCGGAACAAATCGCAGTGCGCCGGACCTGATGGTAGAGATTGATAGGCCTTACTTTTGAAAAAATCAATTTGAGCTTTCAGTTCAGATTGAATAAGTTCGCCTTGGGCTGAGTTGAGGTGAGGTAACACCAAAGGAACGGTGGTTTGCCACCACTCTAGGCTACGTAAGTTGGGTTGTGATAAGCGAAAGTCTTTTCCGGCTAGGTGCATCTGAGCCAGCGCATGGCCAACTAATTCGCAATGACGCACATTGGGTTCAAGACAAGATCGACCAGAGAGTTTGCTAACAATTGAAGCAGGTTTGCCATTGAGTTCACCAACAATTTCATGGTTGGTGTTGCGCATCGGAGCCGGAACTGCAACGCCTTTCAGCGCTAAGTGCTCCATGAGCTCAAGGTAGTACGGTAGCTGCGTTTTAGAAAGACGTTCGAATAAAGTCAGAACAAACTCTTGTTGAAGCGAATCCTTTTCGGTGGTCAAAAAGAAATTTGAATTTTCAATTCCAGAGCTGATGCCTTTGATTTCAACAGCTGATCCCAGTTGGTAATGTTGCTTAAGCCAAGCATTGACTTCATCTAATGAGACTGAGGTGAAAACGGCCATATGAAATTAGAACGGCATTCGAATGGTGGGAACGCGATTGACGTTTTGATCTCTAATTTGTGGTGATGCTGCATCATTGGGGGTGCTTAATTCATAGCGAGTGCCCATCGGACTTTCAACAATCACTTCAGTGGCTTTGCCACCTTCCTTAAATTCTTTGATGTGAGTTCCGTCGGTCTCTTGATGTTCAAAAGTGGGCTTTTTATCGCTTGATTTGCCAGTTTCAGCATTATTTTTGATTTGTTTAGCAATCGGTTGCTGATTGATTTTTTGCAATTCTTCGGCACTCATTCCCTGTGCTGTTTGAGCGCTAAGTCCTTGAGATAAAACAAGAATTATTAAAGAGAGGCTCATCAAAATGAGATAAAAAACCTTATTTTGAATCCGTGTCTTAGTAGAAAAAGTCGATGTCATCATGCATCAATTGTACGATTGTGGGATGTCTACACATCGCCTTTTGCTAGTTGACGGTTCTAGCTACCTTTACCGTGCCTTTCATGCCATGCCAGATTTGCGCAATGCGCAAGGATTTCCTACGGGAGCGATTCAAGGCATGGTCAATATGATGAGGCGTGCTAGAACCGAATTAGATGCTGATCACATTGCTTGCGTGTTTGATGCCAAAGGTAAAACATTCCGTGAAGAGATGTATCCCGAGTACAAAGCCAATCGATCTTCAATGCCTGAAGATTTGGCAATGCAAATTGAGTCAATTCACCAAGTGGTGAAGGCCATGGGTTGGCCTGTTCTGGTGGTGCCAGGTATTGAGGCGGATGACGTGATTGGAACACTGGCCAAGCAAGCCAAAGCTTCGGGTTGGGATGTATTAATTTCAACTGGGGATAAAGATCTCGCTCAATTGGTCGAGCCAGGGATTAGTTTGATTAACACTATGACTGAAGAGCGCTTGGATACAGCGGGCGTAGTTAATAAATTTGGCGTTCCCCCTGAGCGAATTGTGGACTATCTATCCATCATGGGTGATAGCGTTGATAACGTTCCCGGAGTTCCTAAGGCAGGACCTAAAACTGCTGTCAAATGGCTCAATGAATTTGGTACTTTGGATGAGTTGATGCGTCGTGCGGATGAGGTCAAGGGCGTGGTCGGCGAAAATTTACGCTCCAGTTTGAATTGGTTACCCAAGGCCCGTGAACTTCTCACTGTCAAAATTGATTGTGATCTGAATGAGCATCTGATTGGTTTGCATGAGTTGCATGCCAAGTCAGAAGATAAAGAGACGCTCAGAGAATTGTTCACGCAATTTGGATTTAAATCACTTTTAAGAGATTTGGACCGTCAACAATCTTCGGCCAAGACTTCCATTCACCCCGCTATTTCCGAAGAAAAATCAGAAGCCTCAGCATCAATGGCTGCTCCGGATTTATTCGGATTTGTGGCTGAAAGATCCAATCAAGTGATTGAGCGCCGTTACTCTTGTATTCAAACTGAAGCTGAGCTTGAGCGTTGGATTCAAAAAATTCAAGCTGCTGAGTTGACATGTGTGGATACTGAAACAACAGGCTTAGATGCCATGAGAGTTGATCTGGTGGGCATTTCTTTGGCAGTTGAGGTCGGTGAAGCTTGTTACATTCCTTTGGCGCACACCACCAATGAGGATCAATTAGACAAGGGCTTGGTGTTGTCTAAATTAAAGCCTTGGCTTGAAAGTGAGCAGCATTTAAAGCTGGGTCAAAATCTCAAATACGATATTCACATTTTGCGTAACTGTGGCATTCAGTTACGCGGTGTTGCTCATGACACTTTGCTTCAATCTTATGTATTGGAGTCACACCTGAGTCATGATATGGATAGCTTGGCACAAAGACATTTGGGCGAAAAGACCATTGCTTATGAAGAGGTGTGTGGCAAAGGGGTTCATCAAATCACTTTTGATCAGGTGAATCTTGAGACCGCAACTCAGTATGCTGCAGAAGATGCTGACATCACTCTGAGGCTTCATCATGCCATGTACCCTGCAATTGCAGCTGATGAAAAACTCTTGACCATTTACAGAGATATTGAAATGCCTGCCATGCATGCCTTGGCAGTGATGGAGCGCAATGGCATTTTGATTGATTCTGCCAAGTTGTCTAGCCAAGGACAATTGGTGGGCCAACGTTTAATGGATTTGGAAAAACAAATTCATGAGTTGGCGGGTCAACCATTCAATATTCAGTCGCCCAAGCAAATTGGTGAAATTCTGTTTGGCAAGCTTGAGTTGCCGATTGTGAAGAAAACGCCATCGGGTGCCCCTTCAACCGATGAAGAAGTCTTACAAAAACTCGCTGAGAACTACCCGCTTCCTGCCCGTATTTTGGATTACCGCAGTTTGGCGAAATTGCAGTCCACCTACATTGAAAAATTACCTCGCATGGTGAACCCGAAAACAGGACGGGTTCATACCAGTTACTCGCAGGCTGTGGCTGTAACAGGACGTTTGGCTTCAAGCGACCCTAATTTACAAAATATTCCTGTGAGGACAGAAGAGGGTCGGAAAATTCGCGAGGCTTTTGTGGCTAAACCAGGTTCTGTCATGGTTTCGGCAGACTATTCACAAATTGAATTGCGCATCATGGCTCACATTGCCCAAGATGAGAGCTTGTTAAAAGCATTTGCTGCTGGAGAGGATATTCATAAAGCAACAGCCGCTGAAATGTTTCATGTCGATCTCAATCAGGTGACTTCAGAGCAAAGACGCTATGCCAAAGTGATTAACTTTGGATTGATTTACGGCATGAGTGCTTTTGGTTTGGCCAGCAACTTGGGGATTGAGCGCTCAGCGGCACAACAATACATCGATACTTACTTCGCAAGATATCCTGGGGTGGCTGATTACATGGCTCAAACCCGCGTGCGCGCTAAGGAAAAGGGATATGTTGAAACAGTCTTTGGAAGACGTTTATGGTTGCCTGAAATCAGAAGCAATAATGGTATGCGTCGCCAAGGTGCTGAGCGAGCCGCGATTAATGCACCCATGCAAGGCACTGCGGCTGATTTAATTAAATTGGCGATGATTGCTGTGCAAGCATGGATAGAGCAAAATCACCTAGAAACTAGTATGCTTTTACAAGTGCATGATGAATTGGTTTTAGAAGTGCCCAATGAAGAGCTCGAGTTTGTGAAAGAGCATCTACCTAAGCTAATGACAGGTGTTGCAAAATTAAAAGTCCCGTTGTTGGTGGAGGTTGGTGTAGGTTCAAATTGGGAAGAAGCTCATTAAGTGGTGACTAAAAAAATGATTAGGAGATCAATATGGATAAAAATTTAATCAAAGAAGCGCAATCATTACTCAATCCTTCAGAAACTAATCGCCGAGATTTTTTGAAAGCGGGGGCAATTGCAACCATGGGTGTTGGTTATGTTGCAGCTGCTGAACCAGTGATGGCTCAGGCGATTAAAACAAACTTCGACGGTATTGATGCTGCAGAAGTGAGTTTTCAGTCCAAGGGTTTTGATGTTCCTGCGTATGTCGCAAAACCTAAAAATGCTGGCAAAAAACCTTTGCCTGTTGTTTTTGTGATTAGTGAGATTTTCGGTGTTCATGAATACATTGCTGATGTTGCTAGACGTTTTGCCAAAATGGGTTATATGGCCATTGCCCCAGAATTATTTGTTCGGGCTGGAGATCCAAATACTTTAGGAACCATGGCGGAAATCTTAAAAGAGATTGTTGGTAAAACTTCCGATGAGCAAGTCATGGGTGATTTACAAGCAGGTATTGAATGGGCCAGTAAAAATGGGGGTGATGTGAAGCGAGTGGGCATCACTGGTTTCTGTTGGGGCGGTCGCATTACTTGGTTGGCTTGTGCGCAAATTCCTCAGATGCGCGCAGGTGTGGCTTGGTATGGTCGCGTAATTGGCGACAAAACTCCTAATAATCCATTGCACCCAGTAGACCTAGCGGCTCAAATGAAAGCGCCTGTATTAGGTCTTTATGGTGCTGCCGATACAGGCATCTCACTTGAGAGCGTTGATCAAATGAAAAAAGCTTTGGCAGCAGCTAAGGACAATAAAGCGGCGCAAATTTCTCAGTTTGTGATTTATCCGGATGCACCTCATGCCTTCCATGCGGATTACCGCGCCACTTATCGCGAGGCTCCTGCAAAAGATGGCTGGGAGAGATGTTTGGATTGGTTTAAGCAACAAGGAGTTGTATGACCTTGTTTTGGATCATTCTGGCCACCACGGTGGCCGGAATATTGAGCATCACTGCAGCCGCCAGTTTGTCACTCACAATCTTATCTCGTATGGTAGACAAGATGGTGAGCTTGTCAGTGGGCGTGTTGTTGGCCACTGCTTTATTGCATTCATTGCCGGAGGCATTCACAACCCCGGCAGTGGACATTCCCTCTCTTTTTATTACCTTATTGGTTGGTTTATTAGGCTTCTTTGTGTTAGAAAAAGCGGCACTCCTGAGGCACTCTCATCATCATGAGCATGATGGTCACGGGCATCATCATGGTCATGATGCAGAGTCTGCAGGCAAGAGTGGTTGGGTGATTTTGCTAGGCGATGGACTACATAATTTTGCCGATGGTATTTTGATTGCAGCTGCATTTTTAGTAGATCCCCAAATTGGCGTATTAACTGCTGTGGCCATTGCTTTGCATGAGATTCCTCAAGAAGTCGGTGACTTCATTGTTTTACTTAATGCAGGTTTTACTAAAACCAGAGCACTGGTTTATAACTTTCTCTCCAGCATGATGGCCGTCTTGGGTGGCGTGCTGGGATATTTCTTTTTAGATCGTGCGGAAGCATTGATTCCTTACGTGATTGTCCTCGCATCTAGTAGCTTTATTTACATAGCTGTAAGCGATCTCATGCCACAAATGCACAGAAGACCTAAGCTAAGAGAATCTCTTGAACAAGTGCTTCTAATTGCTTTAGGAGTGATTTTGGTCTTATTTATTTCTGAGTTGGGGCACTGGGGTCACGATCATTGATCAGCAGCAATGATCAATGATCCAACCCTTCACCACCAATTATTTTTCAATTGGACGGGTGCTGTCAGCACACCATTCACTCCAGCTGCCCGGATAAATGGCAGAGTTTTGCAGGCCTGCCAATTCCATGGCAAACATGTTGTGACAGGCAGTGATGCCTGAACCACATTGGTGAATGATTTTTTCGCTCGGAATGTCACCGATGATTGCTTTAAATTCTTTTTTCAACACATCTGCGGATTTGAATTTGCCATCTGGACTCAAATTATCTTTGAAGAAGCGATTCAAGGCGCCAGGTATGTGACCGCCGACAGGGTCAAGGGTTTCATTCTCGCCACGAAAACGATCAGGTGATCGAGCATCCAAAATGCTGTAGGTTTTAGAGCTTAAGTTAGAGAGTATGTCCTTGGCTGAAAAAACATGGGCGTATGTTTTAGCCAAAGGATGATTCAATGCGGTGGCAACACGAGGATTGTCAGTTTGCTCTACCGAAAAACCTGCTGCGACCCAAGCGGCAAAGCCACCATTCAGAATCAGAATATTTTGATGGCCTGTGGCACGCAACATCCACCACATGCGAACTGCATACATGCCTGATTGATTGTCATATAAAACAATTTTGCGATCAGCTTCAATCCCCAAGGATTGGCAAGTTTTTTGCCATTGCTCAATCGATGGTAGTGGATGTCGACCATTCTGGCCATTCTTTTCACTCGATAAATCATGGTCGACATGAACGTACACTGCAGAAGGGATGTGACCTTCAAGATAAGAAGTGCGACCCGAATCAGAATTGGTCAGATCAAAGCGACAATCAAACAATAAAAAATCTTCATTTTGATCAATCAATTTTTTTAGTTCTGGCGCTTCAATCAATAACATCTTTAGTCCTTTACTTGAATGACATGGCGGTTCGGTACCACTCATGGAAGTGCTGCATACCATCTTCCATTGGGCTTTGATACGGGCCCACTTCATTGTCGCCTCGCAGCATCAATGCTTTGCGCCCAGCATCCATGCGCTCGGCAATTTCATCATCCTCGATGCAAGTTTCCATGTAAGCGGCTCTCTCTGCTTCAATGTACTCACGCTCAAACAAAGCCAATTCTTCTGGATAGTAAAACTCAACAATATTTCTGGTTTTATCAACGCCCATCGGTTGCAAAGTTGACACACAGAGAACACCTGGGTACCACTCCACCATGATATTGGGATAGTAAGTTAACCAAATGGCGCCATGCTTGGGCATTTGACCTTGATGATGTCTTAAGACTGCTTCATGCCAACGCTGATAAGTAGGGGAACCTGCTTGTTTTAATTGATTCTTAAGGCCCACTGTTTGAACGCTATACCAATCACCAAACTGCCAAGTCAAATCTTCACACGATACAAACTTGCCCAATCCTGGGTGGAATGGTTCAACGTGGTAGTCTTCCAGATAAACCTCAATAAAGGTTTTCCAGTTGTAGTTGCACTCATGGACCTCTATGTGATCGAGCATGTAACCTGAAAAATCTAAGTCGCCCGCCACACCCATATTTTTTAAATCAGCATGCACATCGCGTGGACCTTCGAAAAGTAATCCTTGCCAATTTTGTAAAGGGCTCTTACCTAAGTTTAGGCAGGGTTGCTCATCAAAATGAGGCGCGCCAAGTAAAGTGCCGTCTGTTTGATAAGTCCAACGATGTAATGGGCAGACAATTTGATCAACATGACCTTTGCCATTGAGCATGATGGCTTGCCGATGACGGCAAACATTTGACAATAGCTCGATGCCTTGTTGATTTTTAACGAGTACACGACCTTCATTCTCAGCACTTAAGGTCTGATAATCGCCAACTTCTGGAACCATGAGTTCATGGCCAACATAGCCGGGTCCCTGCTTAAAAAGCAGTTCAATTTCACGTTGATACAGCTCGGCATCAAAATATGCCGACACTGGCAGTTGTAGCTTGGACGGCGCAAGGTGCTGCGCGGTAGCTAGATTAGTCATTCTTCCCACCCCCGAAAAAAAGTCAGCCGAAGCTAAGCGGAACAACCAATCCAACCATCGACAGGTCGATA
>CAYVBV010000034.1:0-16528 GCA_964449745.1 uncultured Polynucleobacter sp.
TAAGGTTAAAAATACCACCATTGCAAAACAAATGCTACAAGGTATAGGAGTTAATATTGAATAATAGTCCTATAAACACACTGCAACAGTTGATGACAATCACAATGGAAGAGTGTGGTGAACTTACACAACGATGCAGCAAAATAATGCGCAAGTATAAAACTTTAGACTTGATCGAAGAAGAACAACGTGTTAAACTGTTAGAAGAACTAGGCGATGTATTTTGTATGATGGAACTAATGGTCGAACATGGAATCACAGACTGGCGTGAACTGCATGATCGTGCAGATGTGAAAGTTGAAAAACTCAAAAAATGGAGTACGTTAATAAAAGATTAAAAAAATTAATCTTTTTTACCAAAAAGTGCTTGACTTTGGTAAGTACCGTGCTATATATTATATTATAGTAACACAAACACACAGACGGAGAAAAAATTATGGATTATAAACCTACAGATATCTTTCCACCGATTGGTATTTTTAAAGGAGCCAAAAGTGCGTGGAATAGTGTAATGACTATTGAACACTCACCTCTACGTAAACTAGATCCAATGGTAGGACATATGGTGTTCCAACTATTGGCTTATATGTGGTGTGCAATCTTTGCATTGTACATTGGTAGTATTTCGTATTTCGGCGTTAGTGCAGTAATTCACACTGTTTTAGTTGCAGGCATTTTTATTACTGCGGCAACAATGCGTGAAGCTGATAAGCGTCCAGGGCGTGTCAATAAAGCGCTATCAGGTTATAACGGACGTGGTAAAGGAGGAGAGCATAATTAAACAAATGATTTATATAATAACAAATAACACAACAGGCGAGTTTTTTGAAAAAGAATTCGGTTGTCACGAAGAAGCTGAAAGATATGTAGCTAACGATTTAAAATTAGAAATGAAGGTAAAAGTAGTAAATGAAACACATAGTGACTTTAAACCACTTTTAGAGTTTCCTTGGTCTAAACACTTACCAACGGTGACTGGCAGATGAAAACACTACATCCAAAACTAATTTATAATATACTACATCCTAAACTTAATCATACCAAATTGAATGAGGTAGCACTTTATGGTAGACGAAGTTAGAGCAGCAGCTCAAAAAGAAGCCGAAAAAACTTTTGAAGGCTTTATTAAATGGTCAAAGATTACAACTTACGGCGCAATTGCATTTCTAGCAATTGTCGCTGCATGTAATTTTGGGGTAGAGGATGACACCTACCCTGGCTATAATGGCGAACAATACAATCCGTCCAATATCAACGTAAAGGATAAGAAATGAGAAATTTATTATCCTTTGCGTTACGAGGTAACAGAACTTGAAGCCTAACACTACATTTGATCTTAATGTAAGAGACATCGAGATAATCGAACATGCACTAAGAGCAAAGGCAGGCCGTAGAGGTCTGTCTATTGCTCAAGGCGAAACTTCGGATAAATTAAAAGAAGAAATGGACGAAATACTCGAACTACTCGGACGTATACATGATCAAAAGGTATGGTACCGTCCAAAAAATAAAACCTACATAAGTGGTTGATTCTATTGACAACATTCTAAAACTATGCTAAACTAAGTGTAACTATAAGAGGTTAACATGAACGACTTGAAGTTTACAACTGCGGGTGACTTTTTAGAAGCGCAAAGATTATACAGCGAAAAAGAAGAAAAGAAACGACTCTTGCAAGAGTGGAAACATCATCTTGCTGGAACACGATTAAGTAAGAAAGATCAAATTAAACGTGCAAAAGAATTTACTAGAAAAGGAATGAGACCCGATGTTTAAGACTAAAGAAGATGCAGCAAGTTGGGCATTAGATCAATTTAACAAATATGGTATTAGACAATCTGATTCTTTTACAGAAGACGAAATTGCTGAAGCTTGTCCAGAAGTTCCTCGGTCTGTTATTAAACGACACGTACAACAAAGAGATAACAAATGAAAGAATTATGGGTAGAAAAATATCGCCCTAATACAGTAGATGGTTATGTATTTAGAGATGATGCACAGCGTAATCAAGTAAACACTTGGATTAAAGAAAAAACTATTCCGCATCTCTTGTTTAGCGGCAATGCTGGTATTGGCAAAACAACACTTGCAAAACTGTTGTTTAACGAACTAGACATTATGGATCTTGATATACTCGAGATTAATGCTAGTCGCACTAATAGTGTAGATGATGTACGTGACAAGATTGTTAACTTTGTACAGATGATTCCATTTGGTGAGTTTAAAGTTGTACTACTTGATGAGGCTGATTACTTGTCGCCAAACGCACAGGCAGCATTGCGTGGTGTTATGGAAGAATATCATACAACAGCAAGATTTATTTTAACTTGTAACTATCCAAATAGAATTATCCCTGCAATACACTCTCGCTGTCAAGGCTTCCACATTGCAAAGATTGACCAAACAGAGTTTACAGCAAGAGTTGCAGAGATTCTCATCACCGAAGGTGTTACTCCAGACTTGGATGTGTTAGACACATATGTAAAAGCAACATATCCAGACTTGCGTAAGTGTATCAATATGGTACAAATGAACTCAGTTGAAGGTAAACTTGTATCACCGCAAGAAGGTGACACAGGTGAAAGCGACTGGAAACTGGATATGGTAGAACTGTTCAAAGCAGGTAAGATTCAAGATGCTAGAAAACTACTCTGTGGTGCAGTACGTCCAGAAGAAATGGAAGAAATCTATCGTTGGTTGTATGACAATATTGAGTTATTCGGAACAGACGAACAACAAGACACTGCGGTGCTAATTATTAAGCAGGGGTTGGTAGATCATACACTAGTTGTAGATCCAGAAATTAATTTGGCTGCTACATTAATTAGATTGGCAAGGATTGAATGACATATATTGTAAACGATGCGTGTATTAAGTGCAAACACATGGACTGCGTTGAAGTTTGTCCGGTGGATTGTTTTTACGAGGGGGAGAACATGTTGGTTATTCACCCTGATGAATGCATAGATTGCGGCGTTTGTGAGCCGGAATGCCCTGCAGATGCTATATTACCTGATAGCGACGAAGGAATGGAAAAATGGGTTGACTTCAATATGAAGTATGCAAAACTGTGGCCTAACATTACACAAATGCGTAAAGAAGATGTACCGGAAGATGCAGAAGAATGGCAAGGCGTTGAAGGTAAGATGCAATACTTTTCAGAAGCGCCAGGAAAGGGTGACTGATGTTAAGCAAACAATGTAAATTACATTTAGAAGAAGTTAACATGACAGGCTGGCAACATATGCGCCATGCACTTTCGATTGCACTTAGATTACAAATAACTGTATTTGCTGTTATAGTACATAGTGTAGGTCCACGTTTCTTTAAAACATATGCAAGTGATACAATGAAAGATATTTTAAGTGAGCAACCTAACATTAAGAAATGATCTAATACGGATCAGTGTATTAGAAGAAGAAATAGAGTATCTTCGAACTTTGATACGTCCACAAGCTACAGGACATATATACACTGCTATTAGTGTATTACAAGATAGGATTAAGGAATTAAAACAATGAGTATTAAAGCAATATTTGCATGTGACGATGATTGGGGAATCGGTAAAGACGGCGGCCTGCCTTGGAGCAATGCAATGGATCTTAGGTGGTTCAAAGAAACAACATTAGGCAATGTATGTGTAATGGGACGTAAGACCTATGAAAGTTTACCTGCACCGTTATCACTAAGAGATAATGTTGTTATTTCAAGTACATTAACTGAAATACCAAGAGGATTCTTATATCAAGGAACGCCATCAGAAGTTTGGGGAGATATTAAAGAAAAATTCAACGGACGTAAAATCTGGGTCGTAGGCGGCTCTCAAACTTTTAATGCTGTGTTAGACGATATTGAAGAAATCTGGATTAGCCGTATAAGTGGCACTCACGACTGTGATACATTCTTAGATCATTCTGCTATTACTGCAAATTATACTAGCGCTGATATAGAACAGCGTGAAGGCCTTAATTTAGAAAGATACGTCCGTAATTAATGAAGCAATACCTTGATTCTCTAAAACATATAATCAGTAACGGAGAAGCAAGAGAAGACAGAACAGGAGTAGGAACTACTTCTGTATTTGGTTATCAAATGCGTTTTGATTTAACTGAATCTTTTCCTGCTGTTACTACAAAAAAACTTGCTTGGAAAAGTGTAGTAAGCGAACTGCTGTGGATGCTAGAAGGCAGTGCAGACGAGCGTAGACTAGCGGAAATACTGTACGACAAGCCTAGAGAAGAACTTATAGGTAAGAACACAATATGGACTGCTAACGCTGACAAACAGGGCAAAGAACTAGGTTATGTAAATAACGACACTGTAAAGGATCTTGGGCCCGTGTACGGCCATCAGTGGCGTACTTGGGACGCACAACTAGGCTATGTAGATCAGATCGAAGAAGTACTAGATTCTATGCATTTTAATCCTACAAGCAGAAGACACATTGTAAGTGCTTGGAATGCGGATAGAGTAAATGTAATGGCTCTACCTCCTTGTCATACTATGTTTCAATTTTATATTAACAACGGCGAACTAAGTTGTCAGTTGTATCAACGTTCGGCTGATATGTTCTTAGGTGTGCCGTTTAATATTGCATCGTATAGTTTGCTTGTACATATGTTTGCACAGATACTTGATCTAACACCTAAGGAATTTGTTTGGACTGGCGGCGACTGTCATATCTATAATAATCATATGGAACAAGTAAAGCAGCAGATTGAAAGAACACCAACTGCTGGTCCTAAACTAGAAATGCCCGAGTTTAATAGTTTACCAGAGTTGCTTACTAAAAAGACTAACGAGTTTGTTTTAACTAATTACAATCCTATGGATAGTATTAAAGCACCAATGGCAGTGTAATGCCTCAGCACTCTGAGATTCATGTAGAATGGCGTGAAGATTATGCATGGCTACCTGTGCGTAGTAGCTGGAGTAAAAAACGTATTTGGTTAAAGAAATACTGGCGTTCTAGAGTGTACTACGATGTAATGGGTAGGCCTCCTATAAAAGGCAATGCGTGGGAATTAATTTATAGTGAGAATGAATACTTAATGTATTTGTTAAGGAGTGGACATAAAGATCCACTCCCAACTGTTTAGTCGTCGCCGTAAAGTTGTAATACTTCTTTAACAGCTTCGTGACGTTCGATATCGTCTCTGCCAAAAGTGACACAATCGATTCTTTCTAGATTTTTATTTTCGATATTTCTTACAAAATCTATTAGCCCGTTATCTTTTAGTCTATCTGCTTGATTTAGATCGCCTGTGACAGCCATCATCGATCCTTCGCCAATTCTTGTTAATAACATTTTCATTTGATTACGAGTTGCGTTTTGCATTTCGTCTGCGATAATAAAACTATTTTTAAAAGTTCTTCCTCGCATATATGCTAATGGAGATATTTCAATAATTCCTTCTGTTATCATACCAGTAATCTGTCCTGCATCAAAATATTCACGTAGTACATCAAATATAGGTCTTGTCCACGGAGCCATTTTTTCTTCTAATGTTCCCGGTAGTGCTCCTAGATTTTCGTCTACTGATACAGCAGGTCTAGTTACTATAATTTTATCAACTGCGCCTTCTTTAAATAATTTTACTGCACATTGTACAGCCAGTAGAGTCTTACCCGTTCCAGCCGGGCCGATACCGAATACAATATCCTTGCGATCATCTAGCAATTTTAGTGTATACGTTTCTTGATTTTTATTTCTTGGAATTATTTCTACTGCTTTTTTCTTTGTGAAAGCGTTTAATTTAACGACGTTAGTTGACTTATGTGATTGTTTTAGTTTTTTTTGCGCTCGTTTGGCACCCATAAAGTATCCTCCTTGGGGTATTAGTAGGAAATAACCCGCAGGATACTTCCTACCCAGTATTTAGCTTCTAATTCTGTAGACAAACGATAATGCTCCAAAACAGTAATATGATAAATAACTATATGAAAGACGTCTTAGATATAATTAAAAATATAGAAATGGTTTACGACTCTAACACTAGCTTTCAAGTCTTAAAAGACTTCGAGCGTGTTTTAGATCATTTAGACATATATGTTTACAAAAATTGGAGTAAGGGAGAACTTGCTTCGGGACCGAACATTGAACGCCATTGGGTAACTTGTTCGTTTATGTGGAAAAAAGAAGATATGCCTGACCCAATGGGCGGCAAACGACTACTTGATTACGACTGTAAAGTTAGTTATAGTAGATCGTCTCTTATACAACCACGTAAGATACGCAAGCCAGATGATATGCGTCCAGGAACTAAAAAAGGCAAATTAGATACTAAGCCTATATGGATAGTAGAAATACAAATGCCTAAAACGTTAATTGCAGATATATATGCAGGCAGTATGGATCCTCAAGAAGAAGATCCAGCAGAAGGTAATATTACTCCTGAAGCGCAGCCTGCAGACGATTTAACAACTCCAGCATCAGATGCTAGTGTTGGCGGTGAAGATACAGGTACGGATTTAGGCCTATGACACTACAACAAAATGACTTAGTAGACCTTGTTGATCGTGTTATTGAAGTAGACGGTTATAAATCTAAGATGGGCAGCGATGCTGATATTATTACAGTAAGTTTTTCTACATCAACAAAGGAAAGTGCCGATGATCTTGCTAGTTTTCTTGAGAGAGGATATACGTTTGTGTTAGATGCAGATGCAACTCCGGGTGAACAGAGCGACGGCACATATAAAGTATTTGTCGAACTTGAGCGTGATAAGACTTCAGTTGATAACATCATGGAATTAGCAAATGGTGTAGAAAACTTAACTGGTTTGAAGAATCTTAGATTTCGTTATTACAAAGATTTTAAAAGTAAGCCACTTGCAGCAGATTCACTAAGTGAAGTACTACCGCTAGATCCAAAAGATTATGACGACATAGTACAAGAAAGCAATATGAATAATTATGTAAACTTTTTTAATAAAAGTTATGTAAACGAAGTACACATGCGTAATGATATATTAACAATTAAAAAGTTATATGCTGATCCTGTATATTTTAAAGTTATAGATTTTGGTCCAACTGAACGAACTTTAAATGCTATCGAAGAATCATTTAATCCTTGGGAGTTTGCTGAAATAATATATCTAAGCAAGTATATCGGTGATTACAATATTACAAAGTATGGAAACAAATTAACATTTGAAAACAATGATCACACTCTTGTTGTGGAAAGAATATAATGTACTGTAATTGCTGTGGAAATAAAAAACACTGCGGCACTAAAGTATATAAAGAGTACCGATGTTATCAAGATATAAGACGAGGTGAATTATGCATCTGTGAATCTTGTGAATGTGAAAGTTGTGTATTGAAGGAGAAAGATAATGGCTAAAGAACATTTTGAATTTGATTTCGAAGAGTGGATGGCAGAAGAACTTATTCACCGCGATGACTGGAAAGAATGGTACAACGCTATGTGCGAAATCTTACCATTATGGGAAGTTGTAACAGTAGAACGAGTAGCAGGATTTATTGCTCAGTGTGGTCACGAAAGTGGAGGCTTTAGAGTCTTAAGCGAAAACTTAAATTATAGTGCAGCAGCACTTAATAAGATTTTTCCTAAGTATTTTAGGAGAGCAGGTAGAGATGCACAAGCATATCATAGACAGCCTGAAAAAATTGCGAATGTCATTTATGCAAACAGAATGGACAACGGTGACATCGAGTCTGGTGATGGCTGGAGATTTAGGGGCGGTGGCATACTACAACTTACAGGTAGATACAATTATACGAAATTTGGTGAAGCAGTAGAGATGTCACCAGAAGAAGCAGTAGAGTATGTGCGTACTAAAAAAGGCGCATTAGACTCAGCATGTTGGTTCTGGGATGAAAATAATATCAACAAGTATTGTGATAATATGGATATAGTTGGTATGACAAAACGTATTAATGGTGGTACTATTGGATTAGAAGATCGCAAGAAACATTACATACACGCAATTGATGTGCTAGGTGGGGATTTCGAAGAGCCTGATGTAGATTATAATCAAACAGTGCGTAAAGGATCACGTGGTCCACTAGTAGCAGAAGTACAAGAAAAACTAGGCATTGAACCAGCAGACGGAATATTCGGTCCAGGTACTGAATCAGAGGTTATGGATTGGCAAGGTGCTAACGGTCTTGTAGCAGATGGTATTGTTGGACCTAAGACTCTAAAAAAGTTACTAGGATAGGTAGGATGGGAACAAAACTTGCAGTAGTGATGTTTATACTAATGATTGCTATGGCAGGTGCCGGCAGTTGGTATTATAAGCAGACTCAAGCACGTATTGCTACACTAACCGAAAACAACGCTAAACTAGAAGTTGCAGTGCAGACTAGCGAAGCGAGTGTATCACTATTAGAAGAACAAGCAGAAATAAATGCTGCTCTTAATTTAGAACTACAGCAAAAACTACAGAAGTCTGAAGAATACGGAGACGAACTTCGTAATACTCTACAAAAACATAACCTAACAAACTTGGCTGATAAGCGTCCAGGTAGTATAGAAAGAAAGATGCAAAATGCGACTGATCAATTATGGAATGATCTCCGTGCTCTTACTGACAGTAATGGGATGCTCGGCAACGCCGAAGGAGATAGTGACAGTAACTGATGCTGTAAAAACCACAGTACCAATCGTTGCTCGTCCAAAGCAAGTAAATTTATACGATGTAAAAGTACATGTCGTAAACAAAGACAACTATGAAGAATTCTTAAAAGAATTTGTAGAAAAGAACGGCACTGAAGCAAGAGTTGTGCTTTCTATAAAAGATTATGAAAATCTTAGTTTAAACTTTAGTGAACTAAGACGTTACATTGAGCAACAAAAAGAAATTATTGTTTACTACGAGGAAGCAGTAAAGTAAACAATTACTGAGGGCGAAAAATTGAATATTATTGTATGTGCTTTGACCAGTGTCATGGCTACGCATAGTTGGGCGTATGACAACCAACTCACAAAGGTATGTGAATATAGGTGTCTAAGAGAGATTAGTCTTCACTACTATCATTATCCAAAAAAATTGTATATTCCTTGGGATTATTCTTGCCCTAGATACCAGAAAATTAAACTACGTAGATAAATACAATTGGAGGGCAATCCAATGAATAATGAAATTATGTCAGCAGGATCTGTAGGGCTAGAGATTACTACTTTATTAATGCCGTTTATAGGTGCATTATTGATGTTAGTAATAACATTATGGTTTAAAGACTATGCTACAAAAATTGCAAAAGGTATGGCATTTAAGATGAATGCTGATTTTGCAGAAGGTGATAAAGTATTACTAGACGGCGAACGAGCATTAATAGTAAAAATCGGAACAACACAAACAGTATTCGGTATACATAAAAAAGGCGGCGATCTAGATGGTGATTATTGCTGGAGATATGTGCCTAACGAAAGAATTAGTACTCTTAAATTAGAAAAAATTATATTCGACAACACACCTATTGTTAACGAACAGAAAATTAAAGAGAACGGACATAAAATTAGCGAATTGACTAATGGAAATTCTTGAAAAAATGTTTGATGACACGTTATGGATTTATACAGCAATTGTTGGAGCATTACTGGGTGCAGCATTTCTTGCTTGGTTTAGGAACACTAGGGCAGGTTTATGGTGTTACGCATTGTTCGACAGAATACTTGATGGCATTACACAGCGATACGGATGGACATGGTTACAAGAACCAGACGATGTATGGCGAAAAAGATATCCAAAAATAACACAAAAAATAGATGAACTAGAAACTCGTATTAATAAAATTGAGGGCAACAATGATAATAGACACAGCATTCGTTGAGCGCAGTTTACTATTCGCTAAACTTGCTAAAATAGCGTATTTAGAAAAAAAAGCAGCAAAGAAAGCTGCTAAGGAATTAGGATTCGATGTATGCGAATTCTATGAAAAAAGCGGGGCGCAAGCATACCGCTTTGCCAACACCACAGATCTTGTGATAGCTTGTCGGGGCACCCAACCCAATGAGTGGAATGATGTAGAAGCAGACCTACGAGCCATTCCAGTCCTAGCTGAGACAGTTTCAAGAGTACACAAAGGATTTAAGAGTGAGGTAGACACTCTTTGGCCAATGATCCTCGATGACTTGAGGGACTTGAAACCTGAGCAAGATCTGTGGTTTTGTGGTCACAGTTTAGGCGCAGCAATGGCAACTATAATGGCGAGTCGTTGTAAACACGAAAAAAGTATTCCCGATCCAGAAGAACTTTATACATACGGCTCGCCAAGAGTAGGTTGGCGTGGTTATTGCAACAGTCTTGATATAGATCATTATCGTTGGAGAAATAACAATGACATAGTTACAACTGTTCCATTGAACATAATGGGTTATAGACACCATGGGACAGAGGAATACATTTGCTCTAATGGTACTATACGTAATATAGCAGGTATAACAAAATGGAAAGACAGATTAAAAGGCATGTGGAAAGGTCTTAAAGCTGGTAAGATAGATGCATTTTCTGATCATAGCATAGACGAATATATCAAGCACATTGAGAACTACCAAAGGGATTTAAATAAAAGGAAATTAGGGTAATGCCAAGAAAAAATTTAGAAGATTTAGAAGTAAGCACTAAAACAGAAAGTAGTGCTAAAAAAACTATAACAGAAGCAACAGTTAAAGCACCGGATCAAGGTGTAACTAATATGAGTAAGAATAAGTTTAAAGGTATAATTTATCTTGCTCAAGCAGTTGACGCTTGGAGAATATTTCCTCGTGTGTTTATTACAGTTTATATCATTTTACTTTATCAAGTAACACATTGGTTTATGGCTCTGTCAGATCCAAATATGAATCAAGCAGGCTTAGTAAGCATTGTTGTAGGTGCCGGAGCAGCATGGTTTGGACTTTATTTAGGATCCAGTAAGAAGTTCAAGGACGACTAACTCTCACTAAGTACTATATGAATTATTATAATGTACTAGGGATTAACAAAACAGCAAGTCAGGATGAAATTAAAAGAGCTTTTAAAAAAGCAGCAATGAAACATCATCCTGACCGCGGCGGAAATGAAGAAACATTTAAACATGTAACTGAAGCTTACGAAATTTTAGGTAATGCAGAAAAACGCCAAGAATATGATAATCCTCAACCCAAAAACGACTTTCACTTTAACTCCCAACACAATCCGTTTGGCCGGCATCCATTTGGTGATATCTTTAACCAAATGTATCAACAACGCAGGCAACCACAAAATAGAGATATAAGAATCAATCTTGTTGTAGAGTTTGAAGATGCGTTCTACGGTAAGATTGTAACAGCATCGTACCAAATGGCAAACGGGAAAACAGAATTTATAAATGTACAAGTACCAGTTGGAGCAAATGACGGAGACACAGTACGTTATAAAGGACTGGGCGACAATACAGATCCTAGAGTTGGCAGAGGTGACCTTTATGTTAAGATACGTGTAAGATTACCTGCGGGCTGGCAGAGACAAGGTAACGATCTTGTTACTAAAAAGTTTGTAAATGTATTTGACATTATGCTAGGATGTGTTATACTAATAGAAACTCCAGATAAAAAGAGTTTAAATTTGAATATACCTAAAGGCACAAAATCAGGCACAACATTGGCAATGCGTGGATATGGAATGAGCGATGTTAGAACAGGTAGGAAAGGTTCGATATTAGTTCAGATCGAAGCACAGATACCAAGGATCAACGATCCAGATGTTATAGCAAAGACACTGGAATTAAAGCATTTAATTGAGGATAAAAAGAATGGTTGAACCGTCTCAAGAACTACAATTAGTATTCGATAAGGCTATTAAGGATGCAAAAAAACTAAAACACGAGTATGTCACTCTAGAGCATTTACTCTATGCAATGCTATGCGAAGAATCATTTATAAACTTAATGACCGAATACGGTGCTGATATTGCATACATAAAATCTAATTTAGAGCATCATTTAAAAAACAACAATGACATCAAAACAGATCAAAAAAAGTTCAAGCCAAAAAAAACACACACAGTAGAGCGTTGCTTAAACAGAGCATTTACTCAAGTATTATTTAACGGACGTACACACATTGAATTGCGTGACGTACTACTATCTATGCTTAACGAAAAGAAATCAGTATGTGTATATTGGTTGAACGAAGGTAATGTAAACAAAACTAAGTTTGCTGAATTTGTTGCTGAAGAATTAGACAACGTCGAAATGGTAGATGAAGAAAACTCAGGCGATGCAAAGAAAGCACTAAAGAGTTTTACAACTAATCTAAATGAAGAAGTTAAAAAAGGAAAAATTGATCCTATTATTGGTCGCAACGATGAACTTGAAAGTTTAGCACTTGCGCTAGGACGTAGAGCAAAGAACAATGTTCTTATGGTAGGCGATCCAGGTGTTGGTAAAACTGCTATTGCAGAAGGACTTGCATATAACATTATAAACGATCAAGTGCCGGACTTCTTAAAAGAGTTTAAAGTTTATAGTTTAGACATTGGTGCAATGTTAGCAGGATCAAAGTACAGAGGTGACTTTGAAGAACGTTTTAAACTTGTGCTTAAAGGTCTTACTAGGCAAGGTAAAACAATTATGTTCATCGACGAAGCACATATGATTAACGGTGCTGGCGCAGGTGGACAAGGCAATGCAAACGACTTAGCAAACTTACTAAAGCCAGCATTGTCAAAGGGCGATTTAAAAGTTGTTGCGTCAACTACTTGGGATGAATACAGGAAGTACTTTGAAAAGGATCGCGCTCTCATGCGTCGATTCCAAAGAGTAACAATCGACGAGCCTACACCTGAAGTTACTAAGGATATCTTGCGTGGTATTAAGAAGTACTATGAAGACTATCATAATACAGAAATTACAGAAGAAGCAATTGAGGCAGCAGTTAAACTCAGTGTAAAATATCAGAGTGATAAGAAACTGCCTGATAAAGCAATTGATTTGATCGATGTAGCCTGTTCAAGATTTAAAGTAAAAAATCAAAAAGATAATAAAATTGTAGACAGAGACGCAATACAGTTTGAATTATCTAAAATGATTAAAGTTCCAGCTGAATCAGTAGCAGAACGTGAAACAGAAAATCTTTCTAAACTTGACGAAAACATGAAGAAAGTTGTCTACGGACAGGACAGTGCAATTGATGCTATTGTTGATAAAATTTTTGTTAGTCAAGCAGGACTTAAACCAGACGATAAGCCAATTGGTTCGTTTGTGTTTATGGGCCCAACAGGTACAGGTAAAACAGAAACTGCTAAACAACTTGCAGCAAATTTAGGTGTTAAATTAGTACGGTTCGATATGAGCGAATATCAAGAGAAACACAGTGTATCAAAACTTATTGGTTCACCTCCAGGCTACGTAGGTCACGAAGATAATAACGGACAACTTATTGATAAACTACAAGAGAATCCGAATTGTGTGCTGCTACTGGATGAAATTGAAAAAGCGCATCCGGATATATCACAAATATTGCTGCAAATCATGGACAACGGTATTATCACCGGATCAAACGGTAAAGAAGCAGATGCACGAAATTGTATTTTAATTCTTACAACTAACTTAGGTGCTAAAGAGTCTGAGAAAAATGCAATCGGATTTGGCGCCGATCATGACGACACTAGTTACAGTGAAAAAGAAATGAAAAAGTTCTTTGCTCCAGAATTTAGAAACAGACTTGATGCTACTATTACATTTGGTAAACTATCAAAAGAAGTAATGATGAAAATTGTTGGTAAGTTTCTTGTCGAACTTAAAACTATGGTCAAAGACAAGGACATTATAATTACTGTATCTGATGATAGTTTAGATTATCTAGTCGATAAAGGATTTGACCCTAAAATGGGTGCAAGACCTTTACAGCGTGTCATTGATAAAGAAATAAAACGTCCACTTTCTAAAGAAATACTATTTGGTAATCTAAAGCAAGGCGGAACTGTACATGTTGATGTTAAAGATGGCGATATTGTATTAGAGTGCGAAGCAAGAGTACATGAAGTTACCGAAGCGTAATCTAACTACAAAGTTACACTACCGTAAGTATCTTTATAAAGTAAATTTATACACGGAGTTAGGCTTTATATTTAGAGCAGAGTTTGATCGCGGTGTAAGGTTAAGTTATGCCGCGGCCAAACTAGACGAAATACGAACAACTCTTAAAGACCGAGGTGAATATCTAATTCTAAGGTTCCGAACTTCCTTTGCCTTATCTGAAGTGCAATTTAAAGAAGCTGAAAAATTATACAATCTACTTATAGATAGTGACGACTATAAGATAAGAATTGAACGTGGGTACAATCTATGGATATACTCTAACACTAAATCACTTATAGATGACATCATTAAAGTGAGCCCTGAAACAGTAATTTCTTATTGGGATGTAGAAGATAATATTGCTAAATTCTTATCTAACAATACTAACACAGTAATTGTAGATAAACCTACTGACTACGAGTATAAAGTGTATCTAACACAGGGATCAAATGGTCCGGCAATTGCCCGTTGGTTAGAGAATAACACTGATAAAAGTAGAGTCGGTGAAAAAACTCTTAATGATTTAAAAAATAACTGGATCTATGGTCAGTATTGCTATGTTAAAGATAGCAAAGTTTTATTAATGTATCAACTAGTATCTGGTGGAGGCAATCCTCGGGTTGAGAAACTAGTTTACAGTGGTGATATTGATAAATATAATTATGGCACAGAGTGAAAACATTTTAACAACAATTACACACGTTGGCGATAGTAATACACAAACGCACACAGGTGATAAATTTAAAGGCGACGGTTACTACGGACGTAGTGATGGTCTGCATACTATACAAATTAATCTTAATGAATTTATTGGTACAATTGCTATGGAGGGAACTTTAGCATCGACACCAACTGACGACGATTGGTTCACTATACCTCTAGGTACAGGTAACACGTCAATGGATACAACTGGACTTATTGGTGAAGCAACAGTATCTGGTA
This sequence comes from uncultured Polynucleobacter sp., assembly GCA_964449745.1. Lineage (GTDB taxonomy): Bacteria > Pseudomonadota > Gammaproteobacteria > Burkholderiales > Burkholderiaceae > Polynucleobacter. The sequence goes on from CAYVBV010000034.1 coordinate 14,953, forward strand.
TTACACATTCAACTGGTAACAGTACATCAAGCACAAAGAATTTTACAGGTAATTATGTTTGGATACGTGCTAAGATAACAGATTGGACTGCTGGTTCGATTACAAGTATCAAACTAAATCATTAAGGGCAGACATATGGCAAAGCAGATAATCAATATAGGAACTGGTGAACTTACAGGTGACGGTGAAACTATTCGTTCGGCATTTGATAAGGTTAACGATAACTTTAATGAACTATATGCAGGAGGCGGTGGCAGCGGCGGCGGCGCTACTATACTAACTGACCTCGGAATAACTGAAGGCACTGACGGACAAGTTTTAAAAACAGATGGTGCTGGTACATACACATTTGTGAATATTGGCGATTTGATTGCTGACTATGGCGGAATAAGTGTAAGCCCAGAAGACTTTGCAGAAGATATATCAACAGTAAATATTAGCGACTTAGCAGATGTAAATGCTCCTAATCCTAGTGTAGGTGAAGTTCTTAAATGGAATGGTACTGCTTGGACTGCACAAGCAGATACAGTCGGAAGTGGTGGAATTGCACTTACGGATATCAGTGTTACAAGTCTTGCAGCCGCAGGTAACGGAACACTTACATACGACAATGCAAATGGTGTGTTTACATATACTCCACCTGATCTAACAGGATACTTAACAAGTTATACAGAAACTGATCCTGTAGTAGGTGCAGTTACAGGTATTGTAAAAGCAGATGGCGCAGGAAATATTAGTGCAGCAGTGGCAGGAACGGATTATAGCACATTCGACGGTGACTACGATAGTTTAACAAACAAGCCAACAATACCAGCAGCATATACTGATTCAGATGTTGATGCACACTTAAATCAAAGCAATCCAACAAGCGGTTATGTTTTAAGTTGGAACGGCTCAGACTATGCATGGGTTGCGCAAAGTAGCGGAGGTATTGCGTTAGGTGATTTAAGTGTAGGTGCTGAAGATCCTGCCTCAGGCGATGGCGGTATTTCTTATGATAATACAACTGGAGTTTTTACTTATGCTCCCCCAGATCTATCACAGTATCAGCCAGTAGGCAACTTGAATGCAGACATTGATGCTCATTTAAACACAAGCACTGCAACTGCTAACCAAATACTAAGTTGGAACGGTACAGATTATCTTTGGGTTGCAGACCAAACAAGTGCTGGTGGTACTGATACTGTTATTGCACCATTTGCATTTGCAAATGTAGAGACTACTGCTAATGGTTCTGCTACTGGTATTAGCTGGAGTAACTGGAATAGTGGAAACGCATCACTTGATTTTACTTTTGATAATGCACAAGCAAATACACAATATACAGTTGTAACTGACAGTGAAACATTTGATGATTACTTTGTAGGTATCAGTAATAAAACAACAACTGGGTTTACAGCATCGTTTTATGATGATTCACAATCTCGTACACCAAGTAACTTTTCACCATTTACAATTATAGTATATGCTGAAACACCAACAGCTACTATTACAGGTTCAAATGTAAGCAACGCTAGTATTGGTGCTTTGAGCGATGTAAGCATTAGTTCAGCAACAACTGGACAAGTATTAAAGT
>CAYVBV010000035.1:0-1587 GCA_964449745.1 uncultured Polynucleobacter sp.
TATCAAGAGCTCAAAAATCAATTCCCTCACTTAATTGCGCACAGGGTAACAAACTCTGCGTCCTCTTCAACAACAGCGAACTCCGGATGGAAATTGGCGGCAGGTTGGATGATTGATCAATGCGGTTTAAAAGGATTTCGCCAAGGCTCAGTGGGCGTTTATGAGAAGCAAGCTTTGGTCTTGGTCAATCATGGTGGTGGCACAGGCCAAGAGTTATTGAACTTGGCTGCCACCATTCAAGAGCGCGTCTTAGAAAAATTTGGTGTCAATCTAACGATTGAACCGGTAGTGATTTCTTAAGATCTGCCAATCGCCAATCAATTGGCTGGTGATTAAAAGCCAAAAAAACTAAGCCAGCAAAATTAAAGCAATAAAAGCCAAATCGGTAGAGTGACAGCAGCAGCAATCGTCATGATGGAAATGCAAATGGCCACCAACACTCCATCGCCCCCCATGCGATTAGCCAAGACATAGGCTGTGGTTGCAGTTGGCATCGCGGCAAATAAGACCACGCTATTGAGTTGCGCTTGAGAAAGCCCCATGTATCGTCCAAGGATCAGTGCGATTGCAGGCATGGCCAATAATTTGATGCTACTCCAATAAGCAATCAAGGCACCATCTTTTTTACTTTGTATCCACATTAGCCCTGAGCCTACCGTGAGTAGTCCCATGGCAATGGAGGCTGCGCCTAAGCGAGACATACCCAAGGCCAATGGCTCCGGTAGTTTTAAGCCCAAGATATTGCTGATCAAGCCAAGAGTGGTGGCAATGATCAAAGGATTCTTCATGAGTTCTTTAAATATGTGTGAGTCTGAATTCTTTGCCAAAGCCCACACTGCAAAGCCATTGGCCACTGGCACAAAGCACCCTGTGGTAATTGCCATCAAGGCCACACCTTCTTCACCCGCTAAGCGACCAGCGGCCGCAAACGCAATGTAAGAGTTAAAGCGAAAGGCCGTCTGAAAACCTGAGGACCAACTCACGGAACTTGGTTTAAAAATCCATTTGGCGGCATAACTTAAACCCATGGCGCTGAAAAAAGCCACGGCAGCCACGAATAACATCGTGCTGGTACCACCCCAATCAAAATGAGTTTGATTGATTGAATGAAACAAAAGGGCGGGGAAGAGCAAGTAATAAACCAGCTTTTCTGCGCTTTCCCAAACAGATTTATCTAAAACGGTGTAGCGCACCAGTAGAAAACCCAGCAAAATGAGCATAAAGTCAGGAAGCAATAAAAGTGCTGAGTTCACAATGTCTCTTTTAGAATAAAAGCTCAATGGTAGTCAAAAAATCAACTTCTGGCAGAAAAAAGACTGATTCAGTGAATGATTCAGTCAGTGCTTCACTGAGTCAAGATGATTTGCCCATCAGTAAAAATCTCATCAGAAGCATGGAAGCCATTGATGCTTTTTGTGATGCCTGTTGGTTAGAAGATGGTTTGTCTAAAAATACATTGAGCGCTTACCGTCAAGATTTACTCCTCTTTGCCAGATGGTTGGATAAAGAGCATCAAAAATACATCTATGAAGTCAATGCAAGCGATGTGATGTCCTATATGGCGCATCGTCGCGCAGATAAAGCCAC
>CAYVBV010000035.1:1687-16146 GCA_964449745.1 uncultured Polynucleobacter sp.
TCAATGCAAGCGATGTGATGTCCTATATGGCGCATCGTCGCGCAGATAAAGCCACTACGGCCAATCGACGTTTGACGGTCTTAAAACGTTTTTATCGTTTGGCCATTCGGAAGAGAGTCATCCAAGCAGATCCTTGTTTAAATCTGAGAGCGGCCAAGCAGGCGCCACGCTTTCCTAAAACTTTAAGTGAGTCTCAGGTTGAATCTTTATTAGGGGCGCCTGATATTGAGACACCATTGGGCATTCGTGATCGCACCATGTTAGAACTCATGTACGCCAGTGGTTTGCGTGTTTCTGAAATCGTTTCCCTGAAAACCATCGAAATCGGTTTGAACGAAGGGGTCGTCAGAATTGTGAGCGGTAAGGGCGGTAAAGAGCGCTTGGTTCCTTTTGGTATGGAGGCAGCCACTTGGTTGAAAAAATATTTGGATGAAGCCAGACCCAGCTTGATGGCTGCCACAAAACAAGCTAAGCAAGCCAAATCAAGTCAAGATTTGTTTTTGGCAAGGCACACAGGCGAAGGCATGACCCGACAGGCTTTTTGGCACATCATCAAACGCTATGCCACCCTGGCTGGGATTGATGTTCCTTTGTCACCTCACACACTCAGGCACGCATTTGCAACACATTTATTAAATCATGGCGCTGATTTAAGGGTGGTGCAATTATTATTAGGACATGCAGATATTTCGACCACTCAGATTTACACTCATGTTGCCCGTGAACGTTTGAAAACCATTCATCAACAACATCATCCTAGAGCCACGGTATAAATTGAAGCGAAGCTAAACAAGCCTAAATTAATTCAACTCATTCAACCCATTTCAACTTAACATCATTAACTATTCCTATGACCCCCATGATTTTCAATACCTTGCTTGTACTAATGGCCTATTTAATAGGTTCAATTTCTTTTGCTGTATTGGTGAGTAAAGTCATGGGCTTGCCTGATCCACACAGTTATGGCTCTGGTAATCCAGGAGCTACCAATGTTTTGCGCACCGGCAGTAAAGCAGCGGCCATTTTGACCTTGTTAGGTGATGCTGCCAAAGGTTACATCGCAGTTTTACTGGCGAGAGCATTGATTGGTGTAGACATTGATTCTTGGGTTTTGCCTGCGGTCGCTGTCGCTGCATTTGTAGGACATTTATTTCCAGTCTTTCATGGCTTCAAAGGCGGTAAGGGTGTGGCCACGGCCTTGGGTATTTTGTTGGCGATTAACTGGGTGTTGGGTTTAACCACGCTATCCACTTGGTTGATTGTGGCTGTTTTCTTACGCTATTCCTCTTTGGCTGCCTTGATTTCTGCATTATTTGCACCGGTTTACTTTGCCTTTTTGTTTGGTATTCAACCCATGGCAGGAGCGATTGTGGTGATGAGTGCTCTTTTGATTTGGCGTCACCAATCCAATATCAAAAATCTCTTGAATGGCACTGAAGGACGCTTGGGTTCTAAAAAATAAACGATAGATTATTCAATCGATCAATCAAGTAATAAAGTAATCAAGCAATCAAGCAATCAAATAAGCAAGTAAGCAAGCAAGAACAAGAAGAACAAAGAAAAATGCCTCTGTATGTTTGATACAGAGGCATTGGGCAAGACTAGAAATTTTCTTGGCTTATTTCACAATCAATACAGGCTGTTTTGATTGTGCCAAGACTTGAGATGTGACTGAGCCCATGATCAAGCCCATCAAAGAGCTTCTACCGTGTGAACCCATCACAATCATGTCGGCTTTGCTTGTTTTTGCTTCGGCCAAAATGGTGTCTGAAACATGTCCCACCTTTTGCACCAACTTGTAAGCCACTTTAGCTTTGTCTAATTTGGCTGTGGCTGCTTTCACGGCCGCTTTGCTTTGGTCAGCGTACCAGTCAGCAATTGATTTCTTAGGGATGTATTGAGTCACTTCAGGAGGGATGACGGCAGGTTGTACGTGCAACACAATCAGTCCTGAACCTTTGCCTTCAAACATGTCGGCATGGTTGATCAAATAATCAATCGCTTTGGCGCTGTGTTTTGAGCCATCAATAGAAACAAGAACTTTCATCACATCTCCTTTATTAATTGAACTACTTTTGTAACTATTGCTACATAAGCAATATTAATCCACATTTCTTGAGTATCTGAATAAAAGAAAGATTTCCTTGATGAGCATCAGGAAATAAAAAAGCCCCGCAAAGATGCGAGGCTTTGTACTACTGGTGGGTCGGGCGAGACTCGAACTCGCGACCAACGGATTAAAAGTCCGCTGCTCTACCGACTGAGCTACCGACCCAATCTTGGAAAAAGAAGATTATAGCGGACTTTTGTCAGAAGAGCTAGATTTGCCGACTTTTTGCCACAGGAGGGTTCTTCGCAAAGTAATTTCTGATCCCTTTGAGGATCGCTTCAGCGATTTGATTTTGGTATTCGTGATCATTCAATCGGGCTTCTTCTTCAGGATTACTGATGAAGGCAGTTTCAATCAAGATTGATGGCACATCAGGAGCTTTCAAGACCGCAAAGCTGGCTTGTTCCACATGTTTTTTATGTAAACGCGCAAAGCTACCAATTTGTCTTAGTACTGCATCACCCAGTTTTAAGCTGTCCTTAATTTGTGCAGTCGTTGACATATCTAAGAGCAGTTGTGCGACTTGCCTGTCTTGAGACTTGATGTTTAAGCCGCCAATTAAATCGGCACCATTTTCTTTGTTGGCTAACCATCTGGCTGCAGTACTGGTGGCCCCTTGCTGAGATAACACAAATACAGAAGCCCCTTTGGCATGAGGTCTGACAAAAGCATCCGCATGAATCGATACAAATAAATCTGCTTGCACCCTACGAGCTTTATTGACGCGCACATGCAAGGGCACAAAATAATCTCCATCTCTGGTTAAGTAAGAGCGCATGTCCGGTTCGAGTTCCACTTTTTCTTTTAAACGTCTGGAGATTGCCAAGACAATGTCTTTTTCTCTTGAGCCTCTTTTGCCAATCGCTCCTGGATCCTCACCGCCATGACCTGGGTCGATCGCAATGGTGAGTAAACGTCGATGATTGGGCTTGCTGTCTTTGTTACTGTCTTGATTACTTTTCTTCGCATCAGATTTCTGAGCTTCTCTGCGGGCAATTGCGCCGATGGGGTCTGCCGCATCTAAGTCAGCTGCTTTTTTGGCACTTTGGCGAACCAAATCCATCAGGGGATCATTGGCGACAGTCGGATAGAGGTCAAACACCAACCTGTTTTGATAGTCACCCACAGGATCTAAGGTAAATAGTTGTGGTTGAATGCTTTCTTTGAGATCAAACACCAAACGAACCACTTTGGGTTGATATTGACCCACTCGAACTTGCGCCACGTAGGGGTCATTGCTCTTTACCTTGGCCACCAGTTCTTTTAATGTGGGAGTTAACTCTAACCCTTCCACATCCACCACCAAACGATGGGGATTGGTGAGTAATTGATGGCTGACTTTAAGAACTTCATCTGATTCAAGAGTCACTCGGGTGTAATCTTCAGCGGGCCACATGCGCACAGCCAATAATTTGGCTCCCCAAGCAATTTGAGAGGGTCCTAAAAATACCAATGCACTGGCTTGAGCAATTCTTTTGAGGACTTCACGTCTTTTGGCATCACGACGAATGAACTTCATGATGATTCCATCAAATTCATGAGTTCATGCCCTGATTGAGTTGAGCCCATCAGAGTTGCCAAACGACTTTGTTCATCATCAGGGTTGGCGCTCAACTGAATGGTCAAATCGGTGACGCTCAAAGTACCCTCAGCTTTTTCTGGCCATTCAACCAAACAGATGCCTGGTTCACTGAAGGCATCTCTAAAACCAGCATCAATCCATTCTTTGGCATAGGTCATGCGATACAAATCAAAGTGATGAACGGATAGGAAATCAATAGAAGAGTCTCTCTTCAAAGAAATTTGATAGGGTTCACAGAGGGCGTAGGTTGGACTTTTAACTTTCCCTTGATGACCCAGTGCATTCAAAAGGTATCGAGTCAAGGTTGTTTTGCCAGCGCCTAAGTCACCGATCAAATCAATGTGCAAAGACGCTGATGGATTTTTAAGAAAGAATGTTTGTAATGCCAAAGCCAATTTTTTTGCCAAATCACAAGTCTCTTGTTCAGACCTTAGCTGAATAGAGACTATTGCTTTAGACGGATTCACTGAACTTTTGCTCATTGCGTCCTACAATCTAAACATGGAGCAAACATGGTGACCCCATCTCATTCCTTCGCCAATCATCGTGAAGAGTGGATACAAGACACGTCTTGGTTGAGACGCGAGGCTTTGGCTTTGGGATTTAGCGACCTCAAAGTCGCTGACACTGATTTGAGTGTGGCAGGGCCAAGATTGCGAGAGTGGTTGAATGCGGGTCATCACGGTACTATGAATTATATGAGTGAGCGGGCTGATTTGCGCACCAACTTGCAAGAATTGCATCCAGGCACTGTGCGCGTTCTCACGGTACGCATGGATTATTTACCTGATACTGAAATCAATCGTCAATCGGTGGATTGGAGAGAACAAGAAATTAACCGCTGGGATGAGCCAGAAGAAGCCGTGGTGGCTATCTATGCTCGTGGACGCGACTATCACAAGGTTTTACGCCAGCGCCTGCAAAATTTGGCCGATGTGATTGAAAAAACCATAGGACCATTTGGTTATCGGGTATTTGTTGATTCTGGGCCTGTCATGGAAGTGGAGTTGGCTCAAAAATCAGGTTTGGGATGGCGAGGTAAGCACACTTTATTGCTCAACCGAGAAGCAGGCTCCATGTTTTTCTTGGGGGAAATTTTGGTGGATGTGCCATTTCCGGTGGATCAACCGATCACCAGTCATTGTGGTGAATGTTCTGCCTGTATCAACATTTGCCCAACTCAAGCCATCACAGCACCGTATCAACTCGATGCAAGACGATGCATTTCTTATTTGACCATTGAGCATCGAGGCTCAATTCCAGAAGAGCTCAGGCCTTTGATGGGTAACCGTGTGTATGGCTGCGATGATTGTCAATTGGTTTGTCCTTGGAATAAGTTTGCTCAAATCAGTGCGATACCTGATTTCTTGCCCCGACATGGTTTAGACCATATTCAATTATTGGATTTGTGGTCTTGGTCTGAGGCAGATTTTTTAAGTCGACATGAGGGCAGTCCGATTCGTCGCATTGGGTATGAAGCTTGGCAAAGAAATTTAGCTGTAGGGATAGGTAATGCTTTGAGTCAAAATTTAGCGCCAAGTAAAAAAGAAAAAATGATTCAAGCGCTCAAAGAAAAATTAGAGCAATCACCCAAAATAAGTCCCATGGTCAGAGAACACATTGAATGGGCCTTGGCCCAAGTCAAGGCTTGAGCACTTCACAAAAAAGAAAAAGCTAATAAACTGCTGGCATGAGTTTAGATAAACAGGTTGTGCTCAAAGGGGCCAAAGATGCCTTTGGAGCACCGGCAGCCATACTATTTGCAGGAATGTTGGGATTTGGTGCGATGGGGCAAGCCAATGGCTTAGATATTTGGTTGACCAGTGCCACAAGTTTTTTCATGTTCGCGCTACCCGGTCAAGTGGTCTTGGTCGAGATGTTGGTGCTGGGCGCCTCAGGTCTTGCGATTGCGATTGCGGTCACATTAACGGCCACCCGATTCTTCACCATGTGCTTGACCCTGTTCCCGCAGTTTCCTGCTAAGCAACGCAGTTCTTTTTATTACCTGGTGGTTCATTTTGTGGCCATGACCGCATGGGCTGTTTCCATGCGAGATTTTCCCAAAATGAAACCTGAAGACAGGTTGTCATATTTCACAGGATTTGCTTTTGTCTGTTGGGCTGTCTCCACCCCTGCCACCATTCTTGGATTTATGGCGGCTGGACAGGTGCCCAGCTATTTGAACTTGGGTATGGTGTTTATCAATCCACTCTTTTTCTTGTTGACCTTCACCGAGGTTAAGCCTCGTGGTAACCGCATCGCCATTCTTTTGGGGGCGCCTTTGGGATTGCTAGCGTATTTGTGGTTTCCGGATTACTCTTTATTGATTGCAGGTTTACTGGGTGGCACCGTGGCCTACATGATTGATCGATCTTTGAGGAAAAAAGAAATTGCCTGACTCTACTGAACTAACTAGTCTATTTAATGATGCAGGGATGTGGGCAGCTTTGATCGCTGCTTGTATGGGTACGTATTTCTGGCGAGGTCTGGGCGTTTATTTCTCTGGGAAAATTAGTCAAGACGGTGAAGTTTTCAAGTGGTTATCCGCAGTGACTTATGCCATGGTGGCGGCATTAACCATCAGAATCATTTTGTTGCCAGTGGGGTTGTTGGCCACCGTTCCCATCTATGTCCGATTGATTGTGAGTATTTTGGCTTTGGTGATCATGTATTCCAAGCCTGGGGAAAGAATGGTCCCTGCATTATTGGCAGGAACATTTAGTCTGGTGCTCTATGGCTTGGTAATTAATTTTTTAAATTAATTACCAGCCCACAGAACAATAATCAAAAAAACAATAAAAAAACAATTAAAAAATTAACTCAATCTGAATTAATCTTTTTTACAAGTTTTAATGCCTAATAACGGGTAAGCAGGGCAAAAACGGAATAGGCCTGTGGCCAAAGGCAAGATGCCAATCCATCCCCAGTTACCAATCACGCCAATGATCGCCAAAATAATTAATAGTGCGCCAACGGCGATACGTAAAGTGCGGTCAATTCCGCCAACGTTGCATTGCATAGAGTGCTCCTTATTTTCCACAGTAGGTGGTGTACAACAATTCCATCACGGCCATCGCGATGGGGCTAGAAATCGAGTAATAAATGTGTTTGCCATCGCGGCGGGTAGACACCACTCCCTCTTCACGAAGCACGGCCAATTGTTGTGAGAGTGTCGGTTGTTGAATATTCGTTACTTCTTCTAATTCACCCACGCGCTTTTCACCTTGACTTAATTGGCACAACAACATCAAGCGATCACGATTGGCCAATGTCTTCATCATGCGACAGGCTTTGTCAGCATTGCTTCTCATCAATGCAATGTCGATTTGCATATTGTTGTCTGGGGGATTGGTTTTTGCGTCCATCAAATTCACCAAGAGATTAATAAATAAATTACATTATATATTAATATTAACTATATAAGGGTATTTTATTCAGGAATTCAGAACATCATTCATTTCATGAAGCTCAAAGTCCCAAGAATTCAGACTCCAAGTGCCAGTGATGTCAATTGAGAGGACGCGATTTGTAAATTAGGGTATCGTACAAAATCTTAAAAACCAACAATAACCGAGGAGAACTGTATGCCAGGTCAAAAAGCTTATTTAAATCAATCCGATGTACAAAAAATCTTGGCAGCAGCCAATGCTCATGCTGAAAAAAACAATTGGGCAGTCAGCATTGCAGTGGTGGATGATGGTGGGCATTTATTGGGATTCACTCGCCGTGATAACTGCCCTACGGTCTCTGCTTACATTGCACAAGAAAAAGCCCGAGCTTCTGCTTTGGGGCGTCGCGAAAGCAAGGTGTATGAGGATGTGATCAATGCCGGTCGTTACTCATTCCTGAATGCTACCGCTGTGTTGCAAGGAACTCTTGAGGGTGGCGTCAATATCGTTTTGGATGGTCACACCATTGGTGCAGTGGGTGTCTCAGGTGTTAAATCCAATGAAGATGCTGAAATCGCAAAAGCAGGCATTGCAGCCCTGTAAAAATCAATAAATCTCAGTTCAAAGCTCACAGGCCTCATAATAGAGCCCTGTGAGTAACGAACAAAACAATTCCTCCCCAAGTTTTACCGATATCGGCTTTGCCGAACCTATCCTTCGCGCTGTCTTAGAGCAGGGATACACCACGCCCACCCCGATTCAGGCTCAGGCTATGCCGCATGTCTTGCAAGGGCGAGATGTGATGGGGGCAGCGCAAACAGGTACAGGTAAAACGGCCGCTTTTGTCTTGCCCATTTTGCAAAATATTTTGCCCATGGCCAGCAGTAGCGCATCACCTGCACGTCATCCGATTCGTGCTTTGGTCTTAACGCCCACTCGTGAGTTGGCTGATCAAGTCGCTGACAACGCTTTTAAATATGCCAAATACACCGATATCAGAACTGCAGTGGTGTTTGGCGGGGTCGACATGTCAGCGCAAACCACTTTGTTGCGTGCCGGAGTGGAGCTCTTAATTGCAACCCCAGGCCGTCTGCTCGATCACATCACTCAAAAAACAGCCAATTTGTCTCAAGTACAGATTTTGATTTTGGATGAAGCTGATCGCATGTTGGATATGGGATTTTTACCAGATCTTCAGCGCATCATCGGCTTAATTCCAAAGCAACGTCAGACTTTGTTGTTCTCAGCCACATTCTCACCAGAAATTAAAAAACTGGCGCAAAGTTATTTGCGTGATCCTGTCACGATTGAAGTGGCAAGACAAAATGCCGCTGCTGATACGGTTCGCCAAGTGATTCACATGGTGCCTTCTGAGAAAAAGAAAGACGCTGTGGTCAAAGTACTCAATGCACGTATCCAGCAAGGATTATCAAGGCAAGCGATTGTGTTTACTAACAGTCGTATCGGTTGCAGTAAATTGGCCAGCGCCTTAGAAAGAAGCGGTATCAAGGCAGGAGCGATTCATGGTGATAAGAGCCAAATTGAACGCATGCAAATTCTAGAATCATTTAAAACGGGTGTGATGGATGTATTGGTCGCAACCGATGTCGCAGCTCGTGGCCTAGACATTGCAGACATGCCCTGTGTGATCAATCATGAGTTGCCTTTCAATGCCGAAGATTACGTACATCGCATTGGTCGAACCGGTCGTGCCGGTGCACAAGGTGATGCAATTGCATTGGTGGATGCTTCAGAAGAAAAGCTTTTGGCTGACATTGAAAAATTAATGAATCGCAAGCTATTGCGTATGCCAGTGCCTGATCCTGCGGGTGGCCCAGGCGCAGACCCATTTTTCTATATGCCTTATCAGGCCAGCAAAAAACCAGAGTCTGGTGCTGAAACAGATGGCCACTCAAACTCGATGAGTACAGCGAGTGCATCGAATCAAGTGCCCGTATCTAAGCCCTCAATTACCCCTGGTAAGACTGCCAGCAAACCCGTTGCAGCGCTCTTGGGTGGCTTTAAAAAGAAATCCTAAAAGTATTTAAGCAACATAGTGCAGAGCTTTTTTTTCTAAAAGCTCGCGATAATTGTCTGTGGCGATCGTGAGCCACAGTTGAATGAATGATGAATCAAGCTCATGTTTAAAACGATCGGTTTTAAAAAGCTCAGGGTGGGTGAGTCCAATGTGTTTCGCGGCATTCTTAAGTGCCTGTAGGGCTTTATCTGTGTCACTCACGTCCAGTGCCAACGCTTTTGTTTGTTTACTTAATTTTTCTTGATGTTCATCCAGTACCAGTGGTACGTGAACATAACTGGGGTGTGAGTAAGACAATTGTTCTTGCAGATGGAGTTGACGCGGGGTGTTATCTAGTAAGTCGCCACCCCGAACCACGTGGGTAATGCCTTGTAAGTGGTCATCGACGACCACGGCCATTTGGTATGTGAAGATTTGATCTGATCGGCGCAATACAAAATCCCCAACCGATGCTTCAATATTTGGATCTGTCACTCGCAAGCGCCACGCACAAGGTTCTTGAATATGATTCAAATCACGACAAGTGCCTGGGTAAATCAATTCACCATGACGATCTTTCTTCTTGCCTAAAAACGTCAATGCATCTTCAATTTGCTTGCGGGTACAGCGGCAAGCATAGGCTTGTCCATTTCTGATCAGTTGATTCAGAGCTGTTTGATAAAGCTGTGTTCTTTTGGATTGGTAGACAATTTCTTCGTCCCAAACCAACCCACATGCCGTCAATTGTTGGATGATGGTTTGGTCTGCTCCAGGAACGCAACGCGGGCCATCTATGTCTTCAATGCGCAACAACCACTTTCCACCATGTGCTTTGGCGTGGAGCCAGCTATTTAGGGCGGTTGCGAGCGACCCTGCGTGCAGAGCACCTGTCGGTGAGGGTGCGAAGCGACCGCGGTATTGGCTTTTGAACATAGCTAAAATCATCTCATGTCTTTAAATACCCGTTTTGTTCATTTACGCCTCCACTCGGAATATTCCATTGTGGATGGAGCTGTGCGCATTGATGATGCCATCGCAGCTGCGGTGAATGACCAAATGGGGGCTTTGGCACTCACTGATTTGGGGAACGTCTTTGGCTTGGTTAAATTCTATCAAGCAACCCGTAAAGAAGGTATCAAACCGATTGTGGGTAGTGATGTATGGATTAGCAATCCCGATGATCGAGATAAACCTTATCGTTTGCAATTATTGGTCAAAAATCATCAGGGTTATCTCAATTTATGTGAGCTACTCACCAAGGCATCGCTGACCAATCAGTACAAAGGTCGTGCTGAGATTGATGCCTCATGGTTTAAGCAGCATGCCGAGGGTTTGATTGCACTCTCTGGAGCAAGATTTGGTGATGTGGGCGTGGCATTGCTGGCCAACCAAGCTGAAGAGGCTGCCCAAAAAGCTCAGGTATGGGCTCAGTATTTCCCGAACTCTTATTACATTGAGATTCAGCGTGCGGGCCATCCTCAAGATGAAGCGCATTTGCATGGGGCTGTTCATCTGGCCAATCAACTGAAACTTCCAGTGGTGGCCACGCATTCCATACAGTTCATGAAAGCCTCTGACTTTACAGCTCATGAAGCACGAGTTTGTATCGCTGAAGGGGAAATACTTGCCAACCCTAAACGCGTTAAAAAATTCACGCCGGAACAGTATTTCAAAACGCAAGAAGAGATGGAAAAACTCTTCTCAGACTTGCCGGCAGCCATTACCAATAGTGTTGAAATCGCTAAACGTTGTAATTTGTCTCTGACTTTGGGTAAGCCACAGCTGCCGGACTTTCCAGTGCCTGCCGGTATGACCTTGGATGATTACCTCATGGAAAAAGCCATGGAAGGTTTGGCCAAGCACTTGATTCATTTGTATCCCGATGAAGAGGAACGAGAGCGTCAACGTCCCAATTACGAAGTGCGCTTGAAGTTTGAGGCGCGCACGATTTCTCAAATGGGTTTCCCGGGTTACTTCTTGATTGTGGCGGACTTTATCAATTGGGCTAAAAACAATGGGGTACCCGTGGGTCCTGGCCGGGGTTCAGGAGCCGGTTCTTTGGTTGCTTACTCCTTGGGTATTACTGATCTTGATCCCTTGCGATACAACCTACTCTTTGAGCGTTTCTTGAACCCAGAGCGTGTCTCGATGCCTGACTTTGATATTGACTTTTGTCAGCATGGCCGTGATCGCGTGATTGCTTATGTCAAAGAGAAATATGGCAAAGATGCTGTGAGTCAGATTGCAACTTTTGGCACCATGGCTGCGCGTGCAGCGATTCGAGATGTGGGTCGTGTTTTGGAGCAACCCTATGGTTTTGTGGATGGCATTTCAAAACTGATTCCGAACAAACCGGGTCAGCAAGTCACCATTGAGCAAGCCAAAAAAGAAGAAAAACTGTTGGCCGAGCGCGAATCCAAAGAAGAAGAAGTCAAGCAACTATTGGGGCTTGCGCAACAATTAGAAGGCATGACCCGAAACGTAGGTATGCATGCGGGTGGTGTATTGATTGCCCCAGGTAAGCTCACCGACTTTTGCCCTTTGTACACGCAAGGCAGTAAAGATGGCAAAGAGGGCAGTGATGCGGGTGTCGTCAGCCAGTTTGATAAAGATGACGTAGAGGCCGTAGGCTTGGTCAAGTTTGACTTCTTGGGCCTCACTACTTTGACCATCTTGGATTGGGCTGAACGCTACATTCATCAACTCTATCCCGATAAAAAAGATTGGCGTGTGGGGCAAGTGCCCTTGGATGATCCAGCTGCTTTTGAAATTCTAAAAAATGCCAACACCGTGGCGGTGTTCCAGCTGGAAAGTCGCGGCATGCAAGGCATGCTTCGAGAGGCCAAGCCCGACCGGTTTGAAGACATCATTGCCTTGGTGGCGCTATATCGTCCAGGCCCGATGGATTTGATTCCTTCTTTTATTGCTCGTAAACATGGCAAAGAGCAAGTGCATTACCCAGATCCACGCGTTGAACCCGTCTTGCGAGAAACCTACGGCATCATGGTGTATCAAGAGCAGGTGATGCAGATGGCGCAGATCATCGGTGGCTACTCATTGGGTGGCGCTGACTTATTGCGACGTGCCATGGGTAAGAAAAAACCAGAAGAAATGGCAGAGCACCGTCAGTTGTTCAGAGATGGATCTAGCAAAAGCGGTCTAAAAACCGACAAGGCCGATGAAATCTTTGACTTGATGGAAAAGTTTGCGGGCTACGGCTTTAATAAATCTCACGCCGCTGCTTATGCCTTGTTGGCGTATCACACCGCCTGGTTGAAAGCTCATTACCCAGCAGAATTCATGGCAGCCAACATGTCCTTGGCCATGGATGACACAGACAAGGTCAAGATACTTTACGAAGATGCGATTGCCAACAAGATCAAGATCTTGCCGCCCGATGTCAACACGAGTGTTTATCGCTTCATGCCCTTACGAGAAGATCCAAATAACTTGGGTCAAGCGGCCACAATGATTCGTTATGGTTTGGGGGCTATTCGTGGCACGGGTGAGGGTGCGATTGAGCAAATCATTCAAGCACGTGCGGAAGGTCCATTCAAAGACCTATTTGATTTTTGTTCTAGATTGGATCGTCGCGTGGTCAATCGTCGCACCATGGAAGCTCTAATAAGAGCCGGAGCCTTTGACTCGATTTATGGTGGATACGATTCAAGATCGACACTCTTGGCTTCTTTACCAAGAGCCATGGAGGCTGCTGATCAAGCCGATGCGTCGGCGCAACAGGTGAGTTTGTTTGACATGGCAGGATCTTCTGATGAACATAAGCCTGAATTAATCAAAGAAGAGCCTTGGTTTGAGAAGCGTCGTTTGCAGGAAGAAAAAACAGCCTTGGGCTTGTATTTAACAGGACATTTATTTGATGCCTATCAAGATGAAGTTAGTCACTTTGTCAGAACCAAACTAAGCCAGGTCACGGAAGGTAAAGACCGATTGATTGCTGGCATCATGACCTCCACCCGCAGCATGATGGGCCCCAGAGGCAAACTCATGATTGCCACGATTGATGATGGTTCAGCTCAATTAGAAATGACCATCTACAGCGAACTCTATGAGCCCAATCGTCACTGGTTAAAAGAAGATGAATTAATCATTGCTAAAGTCAGTGTGACCCCTGATAAATTTTCGGGGGGCATGCGAGTGGTCGCTGAATCCATCATGGATGTGACCACGGCAAGACTCAAATTTGCGAGAAGTTTGCATGTTCAATTGCAGCAAGGCATTGACGTGCAGGGATTCAAGCAACAGGTAGGCCACTTTATTGGGAAAAACTCTCAGGGTTTATTGATGACGGCAGATGTCATTTCTAATGGCTCAGTATGCATGATTCAGTTTCCAGACACTTGGAAAATCTATCCAGATGACGAGAGCATCAGAGGTTTGAGCGTGGCTCTGAATAAAGCCGGTGGTCAAGGTGCAGTAGAAGTGAAGTACGCCTAAATCCAAACTGCCTCAATTAATTTTATTCATTCAGTTCGTACGCAGCCACAGCCTCAAGAACTGCTTTGACGGGTAAATTAATCAAACAATCACTGCGGCTATCTGCTTTATCTTCGCAGCCCGCTTTGCGGCAAGGCACGCATTCACCAGGACCTTGCAAAATGGTCACTTGGTGAACTCTTTGTGGGCTTCCCTTTAAAGCGTAAGGTTGCTTGCCGATAAAACCATTGGGCCACGGACCAAAGTTGGTGGGTGGAGTAGCCCCAAATAAAGTGATGGTGGGGATATTGCAAGCGGCTGCTAAATGAGTCACTGAGGTATCCACACCAATGTACAGTTTGGCTTTTCGTAAAAGTGTGCCCAATTGATCTAACTTGAGGCAACCATCTAAATTAAGTATTTGAGATTTTGCTGGTTCGCTCAATAAATCAATGATGGCTTGATTTAATTCTCGGTCTTGCGCAATCGGAGCGCCACTCATAACAACTTGATAGTTTTTTGACAAGGATTCAATCAGCTCAACCCAATTGGCCAAAGGCCATCGCTTATAGGCAGTTAAAGGTGTGGGGTGAAGCACCACGAAATCATCTTTTAGATTTCCTAAAACTTCAGAAGGAAGATTGGTTATTTTGGGTGGGGTGACTGAGATGGGGTGCGCAAACAGTTCTGACTCATCAATAAAAGGTTCAAGAAGTCGTAACTTTTCAGTAATGACATGTTGATGAAAGTAATCCACTTCAACGTTATGAAGAGACACTTTCTTTTTCCACCAATTCAATTTGGGTTCAGTGGGAATCACTCCAACCCGATGTTTGGCAGCGACCAGGCCATAAATATAAGCACGATCACTGGGTTGCGTAATGATGGCTAGGTCATAGCGTTTAAATAATTGAAAGAATTGTTTTA
>CAYVBV010000036.1:0-2797 GCA_964449745.1 uncultured Polynucleobacter sp.
CAATTTGTACTGAGATAGGTTCAACTTCCCCATCATGGTTGGCGCGCCTAAGAGTTTTGGCGCTATTCCAAAGCATCGCATTAGAGGCAATCATTTCAGAGACAGCATATCCAGCCCCTAAACGCTTACACAACTGCCGAAATGGGCGATCCGTAACACCTGCCATGGGCGCAACAAAAAGGTTATTGGGAAGGGTGTAGGGGCCTAATTTCATGAGGAAGCCACTCTACCATGTTCACCTTACTTTCTGCTTAAATTTTAAGCAGAAAGAGACCGGCTAGCGCTGTCCAAACATCATTTGACGAGTAATGCTTTGTTTGATGGGGCTGAGTAACTGAAGACTTGATAAAGCAATACCCCGTGACCAGATCACTGGCTTGATTTTTGAGGTGAACACCCGCGCTAAAAAATCAGTCGCACCGATAGTTGCTTGACGATCTTTCTTGCGAGCTTTTTCGTACATGCTTAGCGCCGCCGCTAGATTAGGTTCTTCAGTCAATATATCAGCCAAAGTGTGAGCGTCTCTTAATCCTAAGTTCAGGCCTTGACCTGCAACAGGGTGCATTGTTTGGGCCGCATTTCCAATCCAAACTTCATTTTTATCAATTATTTTCTTCCTGGCATTTAGACCAAGTTGATAGTTTCTTAACTCATTGGCTGCTATGAATTGACCAGCTCGAGATCCAAAAGAATCTTGAAGTTCTTTAAGAAAACTTGTTTCATCGAGTTTCAAGCGACGCTCTGTTGTTTCTGGGCTGCCACACCATACAAGATTGAGGTATTCCGGGCCTTGATGATTGGGTAATAAGGCTAAGGGGCCTTCATCGGTGAATCTTTCCCAAGCCATGTGATGGTTTTGGCCATTCATTCGGACCCAACCAACAATCGCACTTTGTTCATAGTCGCGATAAATCTCTTGCCAATCTTGTTGTTTAAATAAACCACCTTCAGCGTGAACAATCACAGTATCAGATACATCATGAGCATCAAGATTTAAATCATTCAGGCTTTGACTGAAGTGCCAATGAAAATGGGGGGCTTTACCAAGCCAATGTTTGAGGGATTGCCGAAGAGATAAATGAATATCCGCATAACGAATGATGTGACCTAGGGCTTCTTGCCCAAGCTCTTCTCTGCGAACAATGGCTCTGCCGAAGTGACCTCGATGAGAGATGTGAATTGTATGAATGGGCATCGATGCAACTGGCCAGGCATTGATTGTCTTGAGAAGTAAGTGACTGCCTTGAGAGACCGCTAATCCACGACTATCGCCCTGCTTTATTGAGTCATCTGACTCATTGAAGCGATCAAACAAGTGAAGTTCAATATCAGGTTGCTTACTCAGAAGCCAGTTGGCACACGCAAGCCCAACTGGCCCTGCGCCAATAATTAGAATTCTTTTCATGATGAATGCTTCATGAGGTATTCAATTTCAGAGGCTTTCACTGGCACATCGCGACTCATGAGTTCGCAATCATTGTCTGTGACAAGAGCATCGTCCTCAATCCGAATACCAATATTCCAATATTGTTCATCAACATCATCCGCAGGTCTGATGTATAAACCAGGTTCAATCGTTAGAACCATGTTCGCCTGTAATGTTCGCCAT
This sequence comes from uncultured Polynucleobacter sp., assembly GCA_964449745.1. GTDB lineage: Bacteria > Pseudomonadota > Gammaproteobacteria > Burkholderiales > Burkholderiaceae > Polynucleobacter. The sequence goes on from CAYVBV010000036.1 coordinate 1,610, forward strand.
GGTTTAGGTTCTGACTGACTATTGGGTTCGCGGTATTGACCCACATCGTGAACATCCATTCCTAGCCAGTGACTGGTTCGATGCATATAAAACTTTTGGTAGGCTTTTGTTTCAAGTGCATTATCAAGGTCCCCCACAGTATTTTTATTTAGCAGGTTTAAATCAAGCATTCCTTGAGTTAAAACTCTGAGAGCAGCTTCATGAGGAGCTTGAAAATCAAACCCAACTCTTGTTTTTTCAATAGCTGCTTCTTGAGCTGCTAAAACAATGTCATATACAGCTCGCTGTGGCCCAGAAAATTTCCCATTGATTGGAAATGTGCGAGTGATATCAGATGCATAACCATCTAATTCGCAACCAGCATCGATTAAACAAAGTTCGCCATCATTTAAAAGTGAATTTCCAGCACGGTGATGTAATACACATGCATTAGCGCCGGCGGCGACAATGCTGTTGTAGGCAACACTTTGTGCACCAGCGTTTCTAAATTCATAAAGAAGTGAGGCTTCTAAATGATATTCATGTAAACCAGGTTTTGAAGCCCTCATTGCACTGATATGACCTTTGGCAGCAATTTTCCCTGCTTGGCGCATGATGTTGATTTCATGTGCGTCCTTCAATAAACGCATTTCATGAATGATGGTTTCCGCATCCTCAATAGAGCTTGGGGTGGCAGCACCAGTTCTTGACATTCCCTTGACCTGATCAAGCCATTTTTTAATTTGTTGTTGATGAGTGGATGGACCAGCAAGTCTTGTATAAATAGCTGGTTGATCAGCAATAAAGTCTGGCATTAATTGATCAAGTTCTTTAGACGAATAGGCTTGATCTACTCCCAGAAATGCTGGAGCTGCTTCGGGACCTAATCTCCAGCCATCCCAAATTTCTCTCTCTAAATCTTTTGGTCTACAAAAAATAATGGATCGCGTGGAGGTTTTTTCCACCAACATGACCAGAGTTGCCCCTGGTTCTGTGAATCCTGTGAGGTAATAAAAGTCTGAATCATGGCGATAGGGGTAATCGCTGTCACGATTTCGGAAATGTTCTGGAGCCGTTTCTAAAATCAAGACGCCACCATCGCTTTTTTGAAGCATGGTTTTAGCCAACTGCAAACGTCTGTTGGCATAAATCTGTTTTGGAAAAGAATCACTGCTTGTCATGATTTTTATTTAATTCGGCCAATCGTTC
>CAYVBV010000036.1:2897-16017 GCA_964449745.1 uncultured Polynucleobacter sp.
GGGCGATAAATGATCAACAATCTGTTGCCCTAACCAAGCATGATTAATGACAATTTGTTGATGACCACTTTGAGTTAAACCAGTGATGTGCCAATCAATGAGCTTTTTTCCTTGAACCTCTAATAGGGGTTTGGGGGTGTGGTCTGTCAGGGGGCGCATTCTTTCTCCGCGCCCAGCGGCTAAGACCATGCAAGGTATTGGTTTGTAATCGCTCATTAAAAAGTAAGGCCATCAGGGCGTTGGATGCCCTCGATTTGATCTAAAAGATGAACCAATGGCTTGAGTGCAATGTATCTCTCAGCTACTTTGCGAACATATTTAAATACCAAAGGCATGTCTTTTAAGTAACCATCTTTGCCATCACGGTGATATAGGCGCGCAAAAATACCCAATACTTTGAGATGTCTTTGAAGGCCCATCCATTCAAAATCGCGGTAAAAGTCACCGAATTCAGGCGACACTGGTAACCCTGCTTTGCGAGCCTTATCCCAATAGCGAATCAGCCAATCCATTTGTTCAGGCTCTTCCCATTCTATGTAGGCATCGCGGTAAAGAGAGGCTAGATCATAGGTAATTGGGCCGTAAACAGCATCTTGAAAATCAAGAATGCCAGGATTGTTTTCTGTTGTCACCATCAAATTTCTACTGTGAAAATCTCGATGAACAATCACTTTGGCTTGAGATAGATTGTTTTCCAGAATCAGTTCGAAAATCTTGGTCAAATCCTGTTCTTGTTCCGGGCTCAGTTTTAAACCTAGATGACGATTTAAATACCATTCTGGAAAAAGTTGAAGTTCTCTTGTTAAGAGAGCGCGATCGTATTCAGGAAGTTGACCTGGCTTACTTGCCAGTTGCATTTGTATTAATGCAGCGTTGGCCTCTTCATAGAGTTTTGGGGCTGATTGCGGATTTAAGGTAGATAAGTAAGTTTGATTGCCTAAATCTGTCAGTAATAAAAATCCCTGCTCGGTATCTTGAGCCAGAACCTGGGGTACATTCAGTTTGGCCTCAAAGAGCAGTTTAGAGACGGCTATAAAGGGCTTGGTATCCTCAGTTGCCGGAGGGGCATCCATAATGATAAAACTTGGGTGGGCAGCCTTTTTAGTCCCCAAAACCCGAAAATATCGTCTAAAACTGGCATCGCTGGAGGCAGATTGAATAGTTTCGGGGGAAATCGACCATAGGCTGGCCAAAGAGGCTAACCAAGAATTTAATTGAGATAAGCGGATATCGGGGTTCATGGATTCGTATAATAAAAGCACTTAAGTCATATGCCTAAAACTTTTATCATTCCGAGCCTTTTTCTCAAGATAAAACACCCCCAATTTACTCTTAAATTGGCAGGGGTATGCACTTCTATTTGTCTTGCATCCTTTGCATATGCGCAAGAGCAAAAAGTCAATGATGAACCACTGCCTTTGAAGCTTGAAGATCAGTTGTTGGTTAGGCCAATCGTTCCTGATGATCAGGCTCCTACATTTACCTCTTCTAAGAAATTAGATGGCGTCATGGATCGTCAAATGCGTCTTGAAGGGGATGGCGTGATTCGCCGGAATCGCACGGTGATTAAGGGTGATTTGATCACCTATGACCCAGATACTGATATTGCAGATATTGAGGGAAATGCAACTTTATTAAAAGACTCGACTTCTTTTAAAGGCCCCAAGGCAAAGATAAGAATTGATGCTCAAGAGGGTTGGATGGAAGAGCCTGTTTATGAGCTCAGAGATATTGGTGGTGGCGGACAGGCCCGTCGTGTTGATTTTAAGGAAGATAACGAATTTGAGTTTGAGAAACTCACCTACAGTACATGTCGACCAGATAATCTAGATTGGTATTTAACTGCCAGTCGAATGGAAGTTGAGCAAGATACCAATACTGCTGTGGGGAATAACGCAGTGTTGCATTTCTTCAAAGTACCAGTTTTATATACACCGGTATTTGCGTTGCCCACTGGGTCGGGTCGTCGTTCAGGATTTTTATCTCCAACTTATGGCCGTGCAAGTCGAGGCGGTGTTAAAGGTTGGGATATCACCTTGCCTTACTACGTGAACGTGGCGCCAAATCGTGACATGACTTTATTCCCTCGGTACATTGAAGGTCGTGGCGAGCAGTTGGGCGTTGAATATCGTTATTTAGATAGAAATTACACTGGTATTGTGACTGCCGAAGCCCTGAATGATTCAGCATATGGGCGTGACCGTTGGGCATTTGGTTTGAAGCATACGCAAAATATTGCCAATGGTCTTCAGGGCTATGCGGATTACAGCAAAGTTTCTGATGATTTGTATGTTGATGATTTGGGCAAGAGTTTGAACGGCGTGGTGAACCGCCAATTCAATCAGGAAGTCGGAGCCCGTTACGCATTTTCAGGATGGAATATCTTGACCCGTGTTCAAAAATTCCAAACCTTGCAACCAGACCCCAACTATCCAGTTATCCTGCCTTATGAACGCGAACCACAGGTCAATGCCAAGTACGCTAGAAATAACTGGAATGGTTTGAATGTTTCAGTTGAAACGGATGCGACTCGCTTTACCTATCAAGGTTTAAGTAATAGTCAGCGTACCTTCAAAGAGGGTAATCGTGCTTATGCAACCGCTTCTGTTGCTCGACCCTTTGTTACACCTGGCTACTACCTCACTCCAAAGGTTTCGTTTAGAACCACTCAGTATTCAGTGGATCCATTTCCTGGACAGGCTGATTTAAATCGAAACATTGCTTTGCCAACCTTTAGCTTGGATTCTGGCCTGATTCTTGAGAGAGATGCACTTGAATTAAATACCTTATTTAGCCGAAATATTTTGATGACATTAGAGCCAAGAGCTTTCTATGTTTACACGCCATATCGCTATCAAAATGATTTACCTTTGTTTGATACAGCTGATGCTGGTTTTGGTATTTCTCAAATTTTTAGTGAAAACTCATTTGCGGGTAACGACCGTATCGCTGATAACAATAAAATCACTTTTGGTTTGACTTCTAGAGTGTTAGATGCTGATACTGGTATTGAACGCTTGCGCGGGGTGGTGGCACAGCGTATTGATATGGAAGGTCAGCGCGTTGGTTTAACCGCTGAGCAAAGGCCCACTAAAAGATCAGATATCTTGGCAGGTCTATCTACGCGATTGGTGGGTAACTTCAATTTAGATGGTGTGATTCAGTACAACGAAGAAGTTTCTAAGTTCGTGCAGCAAAGTGTGACAGCCAGTTATCGTCCAGAGTTGAGAAAGTTATTGAATGCCAGTTATAAGCGAGTGGTGAATCCAGTTGACGAAAAAGCCACTTCGGACCAATATGAACTATCAGGTCAGTGGCCGATTACTCGTCAGTGGTACGGTATGGCTCGCTACAACTTTGACCTCATTTCTAATCAAGTATTGAATCGTGTTGTGGGTTTGGAATACGACGCCGATTGCTGGGTGGTGCGCTTAGTTCAACGTCGCTATCAAAACACCTCGGTTTTATCAACCTCAGAAATCTATATGCAAATTGACTTTAAAGGTTTCTCAAGCGTTGGTAGCAACCCAATTAACTTAATTCGATTTAATATACCTGGATATGAACCTATTAGTCCTAATCCAGCGCCCATATCACCTTTTGAAAGTTACGAATGAAGTTAGCTAAGCTTGGTATTTGCACAATCAGTTTGATGGTTTTTGTTGGGCTTGCTGCGGCCCAAAATAAGAATCGTTCAATTGATGAAGTTGTCGCTGTTGTTGACACCAGTTTGGTCACAAAGCTAGAACTTGAGAATCGAATTGCTGCAATTGAAAAACAATTCAAAGCGGCTAATCGCGCTTTGCCGCCTGCAGACGATTTGAGAACTCAGGTTCTAGAGCGATTAATTTCAGAGAGAATTCAGCAGAATTTAGCAAAAGAGGCTGGCATTAAGGTCAGCGATAAAGATCTTGATCGAATTATTGGCAACATTGCCGCTCAAGGAAAACTATCTGTCGCCGAGTTAAAGCAAAAAATTGAAAAAGAAGGCACTAATTTCAGCAAATATAAAGAAGAGATTCGAAAAGAAGTGCAAGCAGCGAGATTGCGTGAGCGTGAAGTAGATGCTCGTGTACAGGTCAGTGAAAACGAAATTGACAGTTACATTGCTGAAAAAAATAGAGGCAAATTATTGCAAGCTGGTAATGATGAGATTTACTTGGCGCAGTTAGTCATTGCACTTCCCGCCAATGCCAGCGAATCAGACATGGCTGCAGCCAAGACCAAAGCAGAAGAGATATTCAAGCAAGCGGCTACGGAAAAAGACTTTCTGGCATTTGGCAAAAAAATAGCTGCTCCAGGATCAGGTATTCGAGTCGAGGATTTGGGATACAGAACTTTGGATCGTCTGCCTCAGTTGTTTGTGGACGGAGCGCAGGGTGTTGGTGCGAATCAAATGATTCCACGGGTTCTACAAAGTGGCGCTGGTTTTCATGTAATCAAAGTGATTGACCGTAAAGGCTCAATTTCTCAAAGTGCCCAAAATATTGTGGTCACTCAAACCCAAGCTCGTCATATCCTCTTAAGACATCGCCCAGGAGTTACTGATTTAGAGGCGCAGCGTCGACTCAATGGTTTCAAAGATCAAATTAAGGTGAAAGCCGCCGATTTTGCTCAGCTAGCCAAAAAGCACTCTGAGGATGGTTCAGCTCAGAACGGCGGTAATTTAGGTTGGATGTCTCCAGGTGAATTGGTGCCTGAATTTGAGCAAGCCATGAATCAACTGAATATCAATGAAGTCAGTGATCCTGTGAGAACTGAGTTCGGTTGGCACCTGATTCAGGTGATCGAGCGTCGTCAAGCACAGTTATCTGCAGATAAGCAACGAGACTATGCAAGAGCTGCAATTCGTGAAAAGAAGTTGGATCAAGCCTATCAAGATTGGTTGCGTCAAATCAGAGATGCAGCCACAGTTGAGATTAGACAGTCTAACTAAGCATGATTCATCTTGCGCTGACCACGGGCGAACCCGCTGGAATTGGTCCAGAAATCAGTGTTCATGCAGCAAAAATTTTCCTGGAAAAACATGCTGATGCAAGTATTGATCTTTTAATCGATCAATCGCTCGTGTCAGAGCAGTTGCCTTCACGTTTATCGATCAATCATTGCGCATTGAGTGAAAAGGTCATACCTGGTCAGTTAAATACAAAAAATGCCCTTTATGTTTTGAATACATTGGATAAAGCCATTGATGGATGTCAAACAGGTATTTATCAAGCTATGGTGACGGCGCCTGTACAAAAAAGTGTTATCTCAGAATCTGGAATTACATTCAGTGGTCACACAGAATATCTTGCGCAAAAATGTAATATTGAGCAAGTGGTCATGATGCTAGTGGGGCGCCCCATTTTTGAATCCAATCTTTTGCCAAAGCAAATCAGAGTTGCGCTAGCAACCACTCATATTCCATTGCGGCAGGTATCTGAACATTTATCTTCTGAACTGATTGAAAAAACTATTTCAATTATTGAGCGAGATTTAAAGCAGCGATTTGGCCTTAGTTGTCCCGTCATCTATGTGACAGGGTTAAATCCCCATGCAGGCGAATCTGGGCATATGGGGCGTGAAGAGCTTGAAAAAATTATTCCAGCCATCGAAAACTTGAAAAAGAAAAATCTTCAAGTGTTTGGACCTTATCCTGGAGACACTATATTTAGTCCTGATAATTTACAAAAGGCGGATGTCATCTTGGCGATGTATCACGATCAAGGTTTAGCGCCTTTTAAATTTGCCACATTTGGTGAAGGGGTTAATGTCACCTTGGGTTTGCCCATCATTCGAACCTCCGTAGATCATGGGACAGCGCTGAGTATTGCGGGAAAAAATCTTGCTGACCACAGTAGCATGTTAGCAGCCCTTGAATTGGCTTATCAAATGTCGAAAGCAAGTCGTGGCACATCAAGCTCGTAAGCGATTTGGGCAACATTTCTTGGTTGATACTGGGATGATTCATCTCATTATCAAAGCCATTGATCCACAGATCAATGATGCGGTCATTGAGATTGGACCTGGCTTAGGCGCCATGACCAAACCACTCCTGGATTCATTAGATTCAATGGCGGTGGTTGAGTTAGATAGAGATTTGGTGAGTTTTTGGAATAAGCAAAATATTTCAAAACTAACTGTCCATGAATGTGATGCGCTGAAGTTTGATTTTCGGCAGTGGGCTCAAGAGCAACGCAATAAGATTTCACAACAAGTAATAGGTCAAAGCATCCCCAGTGGGCGAGTCAAAATTGTGGGAAATCTGCCCTACAACATTTCATCTCCATTGTTATTTCACTTAATGGAAGCCGTCGATTTTGTGGATGAGCAAGTATTTATGCTTCAAGCAGAGGTGGTTGAAAGAATGGTCGCAACTCACGGCGATTCTGAATACAGTCGTCTATCTGTGATGTTGCAGTCAAAATATCACATGGAAAATGTTTTGCATGTTCCACCAGAATGCTTTGATCCACCGCCTAAGGTGGATTCAGCCATTGTAAAAATGATTCCTAGAACTGATCTTCAGTTAAATGCAAATGAATATCAAGCTTTAGAAAAAGTTGTGTCTTTGGCTTTTGCGCAAAGAAGAAAAGTGCTTAGGAATAATTTAGCCAGTATTAAAGAATTGCTGGGTTTAGACGATCAAGTCTTAGCAAAAAGAGCTCAGGATATTGCAGTAGATGAATATGTTGCTTGGGCTCGATTGCTGGCCAAGCAATCACTTATTTAGAGGCGTAGGCCGCAGCATCAATGATGCGCATTTCCTCTTCAATCCAATGCTCAGTTTGTTGATGAAGTTCTTCTGCTGATTTATTCTCAGGGCTGATGGCGGGTCCAATCGAAACAGTGACCTTACCAGGATATTTTAGGAAACTATTTCTTGGCCAAACGTGACCTGCATTGTGGGCAATCGGTAGTACCCAAGCTTTAGTGGCGCTGGCTAAGCGTGCCCCACCTTTACGATAATTCGTTTTTGCACCTACTTTGGTTCGTGTTCCCTCTGGAAAAATAATAATCCAAACGCCTTGGGCCAAATATTTTTTGCCTTGATTGGCAATTGATTGAGAGGCTGCTGCAGTCTTTGAACGGTTGATGTGAATCATCCTCAGTAAAGCCAAGGCCCAACCAAAAAACGGAATCCAAAGAAGCTCTCGTTTAAATACGAAACAAAGTTGCTTGGGAAGCAAAGCAATGAATGAGATGGTTTCCCAAGCAGATTGATGCTTAGATAAAACAATCACTGGTTTATCCATCATGGCTTCTAAATGATGTAAACCTTTGATTTCATATTCAATTCCACAAATTACTTTTGCCAAGTAAGTGATGGTGATATTCCAACCTTTGACAAACTCATAGCGTTGCGGTGCTTGAATAATCGGAAAAACCAGCAAGCAAGCCACAGCATAAATAGGAGTAATGAGCAGAAGCGATGCAAAGAAAATAGTAGATCGTATGTAAATCATGACCGACCAATGAAGTGATTGACGAAAGCCATTAAATCTTGATGAATGGCTGTGTATGGGGGTAACTCGCCACTTGCGCGAGCTTTCTCACCTTTACCTGTCAGTACTAAATGAGGTTCTGCGCCAACACTCACGCCAGCCACCAAATCTCTTACGCTGTCACCAACTATAGGAACCCCTTTGATTGAAATGCCGTAGCGTTGAGCAATTTGCTCAATCATTCCTGGAAGAGGTTTTCTGCAGTTACATTGATCAGCATCGGTATGAGGACAGAAAAATATGGCATCTACTTGACCTCCAACTTTGCTCAGCAGACGATGAAACTTCTCATGAATGGCATTTAGGGTATCCATGTCATATAAGCCTCTGCCAATGCCAGACTGGTTGGTGGCAACAGCAATCCGATACCCAGCTTGATTTAACTTGGCAATGGCTTCTAAGCTTCCTGGGATTGGGACCCATTCATCAGGTGACTTGATGTAATGGTCGCTATCATGATTGATAACGCCATCGCGATCCAAAATCACCAATTTAGACTGAGTTAATTTACTTGCCATGATTAGGCGGCCAGTTTGCCAATGTCAGCCACTTGATTCATTAATCCGTGTAATTTAGACAGCAAAGCCAGGCGATTATTTCTAAGTTTTTCGTCTGGATCCATCACCATCACATCATTAAAGAAATTGTCAACCTCAGACTTAAGACTTGCAAAAGATTGCAGCGCTTCAGTAAATTGACCATTTTTAAATGATTGGGTGACTTGAGGCATGATTTGATCTAAGGCTTTGGCCAAAGATTTCTCAGCTTCAACTGTCAATAGGCTAGATTCAACCTGATCGGCAATTGCGAAGTCTACTTTCTTCAAGATATTTCCGATGCGTTTGTTAGCAGCAGCCAAAGCACTTGATTCGGGTAAGGCGGCAAAAAGTCGTACAGCCTTTAGACGTTCTAATACATCATTGAATACTTGAGGCTCTTGGCTCACCACAGACTCAACTTCATTGGTTGAATAATTTTTACCATCTAAAGTTTGATCTTTTAAGTAAGCTCGAAGACGATCTAAGATAAATCCATGAAGCACTTCAATCTTGGTTGTTTGATGAACTTCAGCTTGGCTAAATTCTTGAAGAGTGCTCTTTAAAATTTGACAGATATTGAGAGGTAATTTTTTCTCAAGCAAAATCCTGCAGATGCCTAAAGCATGTCTGCGAAGAGCAAAAGGATCTTTTTCGCCAGTTGGGGCTAAACCAATGCCCCAAATGCCCACCAAAGTTTCTAATTTATCAGCAAGCGCCAAGATGGTTCCTGTATCAGTTATGGGTAACTGATCGCCAGCAAAGCGTGGTGCATAGTGTTCCATGCAAGCAGCCGCAACGTCTGCATGCTCACCATCGTTGACGGCATAGTAACGCCCCATAATGCCTTGCAGCTCAGGAAATTCGCCCACCATATCCGTAAGTAAATCTGCCTTAGCAATCTGAGCAGCTCGAACTGCTAAATCAACATCAATTGCAGGAGAGGATTTTTTTAGCTCTGTAGCAATTGCTTTTGCTATTTTGGCAACTCGCTCGGTTCTCTCAAGTTGAGTACCTAATTTGTTGTGGTACACCACTTTTGATAACAGAGGGGTTCTTTCGATTAAAGACTTTTTGCGATCTTGTTCATAAAAGAATTTTGCATCAGCCAATCTTGGTCGAACCACACGTTCGTTACCTGAAATAATTGCTTCAGGAGTTTTGGTTTCAATATTAGAAACAATCAAAAATTGATGACTCAGTTTGCCTTGCTGATTAGTCATGGCAAAGTATTTTTGGTTGGTTTGCATGGTGAGAATCAGGCATTCTTGAGGAACCTCTAAGAATTCTTTTTCAAATTCGCAGGTATAAACAACTGGCCATTCAACCAATGAGCAAACTTCTTCTAGTAAAGATTCAGGCATCAATACTTCTTGACCTTTAGATGCTGATTGAAGCGCCGTACGAATTTTTTCAAGACGACCGTGATAACTTGGAATCACCTTGCCATGTTCTTCGAGTACTTTCGGATAATGATCGGCGTGGTCAATGACAAGGTGACCATTCGAAAGAAAGCGATGGCCAGAGGTGCTGTTTTGTGCTTTGAGACCCAAAACTTCGACTGGAACCACCGTAGACCCATGAAGAGCCAATAAGCTATGTGCAGGACGAACAAATTCAACATCTTTAACTTGGGCTGTTCCTGGGGCTATTTGATAGCGCATCACCTTGGGAATTGGGAGTTTTGCAATGGCCTGCTCCAAAGCCATTTGTAAACCTTCACTGAGGGTCTTACCAGAAACTTCAACATTTAAAAAGAAGGTTTCAGACTTATCGGTTCCTTGACGTTCAAGCTGGTTGATTGAAACATCAGGTTGTCCAAGAGCCGCCAATTTTTTTAACAAAGGCGCTGTTGGATTTCCGTTGGCGTCTAAAGCAATAGAAACAGGTAATAATTTTTCTTTGACTTGACGATTGGCTGCTTTGCCTAATGCGGCTGAAAAATGAACGGCCAAGCGACGAGGTGTAGCAAAAGAAGTGGTGATGCTAGAGTCAAGCAAAAGGCCTTGACTCTTGAGGACTTGCTCAATGCTTTCGGAAAAGCTAAGCCCAAGCTTCTTGAGGGCTTTGGGAGGCAATTCTTCTGTGAATAATTCAACAATTAAGGGTGCTTGACTCATTGGGCACCTTTCAAGCTAGCGCACATAGGGAAACCTAGTTTTTCTCTTGATTCGAAATACGCTTGAGCAACGCTTCGAGATAAATTACGAATACGTCCAATATAAGCAGCACGTTCTGTGACAGAAATTGCGCCACGTGCATCAAGTAAGTTAAATGTATGAGCTGCTTTGAGAACCATCTCGTAAGCAGGTAAAGCCAATGGTATTTCCATCAAGCGCTTGGCTTCATTTTCATAATTATTAAATTGTTGGAATAACAAATCAGCATTTGAATATTCAAAGTTGTAGGTAGATTGCTCAACTTCGTTTTGATGGTACACATCGCCGTAGCTGACTCCATCGGTCCAGACGAGGTCGTAAACATTCTCAACTTTTTGCAGGTACATGGCTAAGCGCTCAAGACCATATGTGATTTCACCCAAAATAGGTTTGCAATCAATACCACCTACTTGCTGGAAATATGTGAATTGCGTGACTTCCATGCCATTAAGCCAAACTTCCCATCCCAAGCCCCAAGCTCCCAGAGTTGGATTTTCCCAATCATCCTCAACAAAGCGAATGTCATTTTGTTTGAGGTCTAATCCAAGAGCTTCTAAGCTACCCAGATACAAATCTAAAATATTTTCTGGTGCAGGTTTTAGAACCACCTGATATTGGTAGTAATGCTGTAATCGGTTTGGATTTTCACCATAACGACCATCTTTCGGTCGTCGTGATGGTTGTACATAGGCGGCTTTCCATGGTTCTGGGCCAATGGCTCTTAAGAAAGTGGCGGTATGTGATGTGCCAGCCCCGACTTCAAGGTCGACAGGCTGAAGAAGGGCGCAACCTTGTTGGTCCCAATAATTTTGTAGAGTAAGAATAACTTGCTGAAAGGTAAGCATATGATAGGTTTCCTGAACCCATAGATTTTACCTTTCTTGGCCAAGATTGGCCTATTTTTTGTTTTGGCGTCGAGCCCAAATCATGAGTAAGCCACTGATGATCAAAATAGGTAAATCACCCAGCCAAACATAAGGGGTCTTCCCTTGATATGCCTGAATCTCAGTTTTAAGGATGCCTTGCTCAAACTTGGGTAGTTCATTGATGATTTGACCTTGATGATCAATGGCTGCCGTAACCCCTGTATTGGTGGCGCGAAGCGTTGGAATGCCGGTTTCAATCGATCTTAGGCGAGCTAGGCGCAATTGTTGATCAGGTGCATTACTTTCCCCAAACCAAGCCAAATTGGTCAAGTTGACCCAAAGGTGATGGGGTATTAAGGAAGTTTTTTGACGTTTTGCCAATTCATTTCCAAAAACATCCTCGTAGCAAATCATTAAGCCAATTGAAATTTGTTCTGTGCTTTGCTCAAGAATGAAAGGTAATTGTTCATTTGAACCTCGTCCAAAATTACCTAAGGGCACCTTAAATAAATCAATAAACCACTGAAAGCCCCATGGTATGAATTCACCAAAAGGAACGAGATGACTCTTATCGTATTGATAAATCAATTTACTTTGATTAAGTCCAATTGCAGAGTTCGTAGGTAGTCCATTTGAATTTCGACTGACAGCTCCCAAGATCACTGATTTATTGGGAGTCTTTGGTCTTAAGCCATCAAGCAGTTCATCGTTGAGTTGCTTGATTTCAACAGGTATTGCTGTTTCTGGAGCAATCACCAGTTGAGTATTACTATTTTTGATGCTGTTTTGATAAAACCCTACTTGCTCTAAAACATAATCAGGATCAAATTTCAGGGCTTGCGGAAAATTACCTTGCAATAAAGTGACGCTAATGGGTCTACCAATTGGCTCTGTAAAAGAAATTAACCCAAGTACATGACTACCAGAAATGATAGTGAGTGATGCTACAAATTTTGTGAATAAACCATGTTTTGATTCGCTGAGGTAAGTGGCCAAGCCTACACAAAACCAAGCGCAACCAAGCCCCCCGAAAATTCCAGCCCAACCAAAAAAAGGGCCGTCAACTTGAGATTCTGCCAAGCCTGCCCAAGGAAAACCAGTGAGTAACTGTCCTCGTAACCACTCAAAGAGAACCCATGCACTTGCTAACCCTAAAACTCTTGCGGCAGATGAATGAAATGAGTGAGCCAGTTTAAATGCGCTTGCAGGAAATAATGCCAAATAAGCAGATAGAGCTACCACCGCCAGTGCTGAGATGGGCGCTGTAATTTTTCCAACGTCGTGAAGACTAATGAAAATCCACCACAAGGCATTGCAAAAGTACCCTAAGCTGAAAATCCAAGAGTAACTAAAGCATTTTTTCTCTTTGAAAATCAGGTGTATGAAAAGGGCAAGTCCACCAATTAATAACCAACCGCCATAGGGCAGCTCTATTAACCAGGAGCAAATGCCGCCCAGTAAGAAGAAAAGAAGAGCTTTAATCAATGGTTGATCGAGTGGCCAGTAAAACATGCACTTGCCGTGCGTCTGCACGTTGTACTTCAAACACAATACTATCAATGTTGATAGTTTCACCTTTGTGCGGAACGCGGCCTAACTTTTTTAGAATAAAACCTGCCAATGTATCGTTATCTTCATCTGCGAAGTTCGTTTTGAGCACCTCGTTGACTTGTTCTAACTCTGTGATGCCACGAATTCTGAATTTTGAATCGCTAACTGTGATGATGTTGTCTTCAATGTCATCGGTGTCGTGTTCGTCTTCGATGTCACCCACAATTTGTTCTAGAACGTCTTCAATGGTGACAAGTCCAGCAACACCGCCATATTCATCTACAACAATTGCAATGTGATTGCGGTGTTCCCTGAAGTCCCTGAGTAATACACTTAAGCGTTTAGATTCTGGGATGAAAACTGCTGGTCTGAGCCAGTCTCTGATCTGAAAATCTTCTTCTTGAGAATGGCGGAGTAAATCTTTGGCAAGCAAAATACCAATGACATTGTCTCGATTATTTTCGTATACGGGAAAGCGGGAGTGAGCTGCGCGTATAACCTCTGCAATGGTGTCTTCAATG
>CAYVBV010000037.1:0-15933 GCA_964449745.1 uncultured Polynucleobacter sp.
GATTTTTTATTCATTGCTGCTCGTGCAATCTTAGCCCCACGTAGAGTCTCAAATTCACGATTGTCAGAATGAGAATTTACATTATATACTATATACATCATATGGCTCCTTTGATCAATTTATGGTACTATTATACCATATCTGGAGAGAATGTAAACAGTTTTGTGAAAAAAGTTTTCCCTTATAAATCAATAACTTAGGCCCACCGCAGTTCTAAGTTATTGATTCTAAAGGAAAAAAGAATTGTAAAATTTTGTATCTTTTTGTATCTTTTTTTATACAAAATGGCTAAAATTGGGATCTCTGAGGTATTGACCCCTTCTCATAGACCATCTTCTCACCAAGTTTAATACTAAAGTATTTTACCCAATATAGTTCATCTAGGTGTCTGGCTGTACCAAGCGCAGTATGATCTGCTCCATGTACTTGATACTCATGTTTGAATCCATGCTTCCATTCTACCTTTACATCATATACTTTCACTTTTTGATTCCTGTTTGAGCTTTAGTCCTAGTACGAGATTTAGGTTTTGGTTTGATATTCTCATTTGGATCAATGTTAATCATTTCTTTCAAAGCAGATAGTCTTTTAATTACTTCTTCGCCGTCCATCCATATATCTTTATTATTTAAGATAGATTCAATCTCTTCGGATGTTAAGAAATCACTATAAATGCCTCGTAGTAATTTTTCAGACCACTTACGTTCATGCATAATGTTATCATACATTTCACCGCCTTTGCCAATAGTACCACCAGAATAATTGTGGAACATAAACATTGAGTGATCTGAAACTTCAAAACCATCAGCACAAAGAAAGATCATTGTTGCGGCTGACATACATGCACCTTCGACAGAACAAATCACTGTTGCTTCTGATTCTGAGATACAACGCATTAGTTGAATAGCAGTGAATAGATCCCCACCATAAGAATTAATATGGATCTTAATAATATCTACTGGATTAGCATTACGAATTGTGTCAAACCATTCAATGTATTCTTCGGCTGGCTCTACTTCACCCGAGAGATAAAATTCATGCATATGAGCTAACGGCTTATGCGTTAGCTTTGATCCAGTACCTAATATATCCATCACGTCATTTTTCATGAAGCTTCCTCTGTTAATAATTTTATTGTATTTTTAAGATCGCAAATTTCTTGTTCTAGTTTACTTATATAGTTTTGTACAATAGATTTATCACACAAAGTTTCACAACAGATGTCTATATTATGTTTGGCGTTAACCTCCAAAGAATTTTCGTCTTTTGTATTCATTAATAGTCTCAACTAGTTTTGGTGTCCAATTATCGCGATGTTCTTTGAATACCTGAGGTTCTTCGTCGTCAACAGCAATAATTGTTACTAGATTAACAATTGGCATCTTTGTCCGCTCTTCCCACATAATGGCGTAAGCAGACTCTTGGATAAAGTATCCTTCAATATATTCTTTTTTCTTTAGCTTACGAGAAGTCTTAAAATCGATAATAGAAAGTACACCATCAAACTCAGCCACACAATCGACCCTGCCAGCAATGCCGAGATGATCAGAATAGAGGGGAGATTCCAGTCCGTATATGGTCCCAACACGTTCGTCAAGGACTCTTTGAACTGACTTAAAGTTGTCAATAATGTTTGGTAGATAACCATCATCATAATCAATATAATTTAGTAAGTATTTTTCAATGATGGCGTGAACAGAAGTACCACGTGTAGAAGCTCGATGCGAAATTTTATTTGCTTCTTCCGCACCTACTCTATTACGCCAAGCTTGGATAGCTTCTTCACTTAGTATACTAAGTACTGTAGTGACAGAAGGATAAGAAATACCATTGGGACAATTGTATTTTCTCCCAGTGCTAGTAGTTTCAGCAATAATGTCTTCATAACCTAAATCAACCTTCTTGTGATTAAATATCTTTCGATGGATTCGATCGTTTTTCAACGTAGTCTTCAGCATAATATTTCAACTTATCATATTTTGGTTTTTTATTTTGATCATCATAATTACTATACTTATCATGATCAAATTTTTTCTTGTACTGTTTTTTGTTTCTTGGATCAAAGCGAGTAAACTTAGCCATAACCTTTAATTAGTTTTTACTTAATTCCCATATGTTCTTTGGTCATGATATATTCACGAACCAAACCAGACCTAACAATATCTTCCCAACTGAATTCGATTGTCTCGAAATGACTCATTTTTGAGATGATTTCCATAAATGCGAGGATTCCATTTTTGTCTTTATCTTTATCAAAGTCAGACTGATAATAGTCACCACACAAAATTAATCTGCAATTTTCACCAATACGTGTAATTACAGAATCCAATTCGTGGAATGTCAAGTTTTGCATTTCATCTACAACAATTACTGCATTTGAAATGGTAACACCACGAATGAATGAGGTTGATAGAAATTCTAAAGCTCCTTGTTGAATAAGCTTATTCCATGAATCTCCATCAGAAACTAGTTCGGAAAGAATTCCGCGATATGGCGCAGTGTATGCGTCATTTTTTTCTTCTTCGGTACCAGGAAGAAATCCAATATCTCTTGTAGGAACAATTGATCGAACAATTACTAATTTATCAAATAGGGTTTCTTTGTCTAAGACATCTTCTAAACCCAATCCAATTGCAAGGAATGTTTTACCTGTACCAGCAGATCCAGCTAAGCAAAGGTGATTACCTTCGCGATATGCTTTGAAAACTTTCTCCTGATTCTTAGTAATCGGAGACAATGTTTTCAAAGACTCTAACTTAATTTTAAGTGATTTATTCATTTTGTACGGATACTGTTTCCACGACCCGACCCTTTTTTGATTGATTTAAGTAGATCGGTCCAACCGTCAGAAGTTTTTGACATAAAGCCATTCACCTCACTGACAATGCCAGGAGCTGTAATAATTGGTTTTAGATGGGGATTTTCTTCTAGATACTTTTCTCTCTCACTCCATTTCATAAATTTATCAATTCGTTCGCCGGTTTGCGTATCTTCAAATGAATATGTAGGCATTATAAAAACCACTCCGGAACGTTGCGTTTACTCCACTTCATTACAAATCTCTCTTCTTTTGTTTTATAAAATAATTTATATGATTTCACAGGATCATCTGGAAACATACACTCTGGACTAGCTTTCATTGCTAATCTAAAATTGGTCATATTTCCCTTTGGGATATTTCGAGGTAATTGCTTTAATGCTTCACTTAAGAGCTTTTCACAAGCATGTACCTTTTCATATCGATACGTATATTCTTTACAAAGCGCTATAAAGTGCTGATAGTGCCATATATAATTGCTGTCTGTTTCCTTAGTCCACAGAGTGCACGGGTGGTTCACGTGAACGGCTTTATATAATAATCTCTCCCGAGAATCATCTAGTTGCCAGTAGTTTAATTTTCTATTGGCCTTTGATAATCTTTTTTCTATCTTACCGTCACAAACGCGATGAACCGTACTCAGCATTTGAGCAGACTCAGTTACCATTTTAACAACATGCTTATCGCATTGTAACTGAGCTGCTCGTACTGGATCTTGATCTAACACAAAAATATTCATAACAAATCACTTTATCAACATACCAGTATATTATACACTATTATCTATAAAAAGTACACATCTAACTAATGTACTGTTGAATAAAAATATTCCTCTAATTCTTCTATTCTACTATTCAAATATTCTTTCTTTCTTTGCAGATCAAAAGCCTTGGTTGTATTACCTTTCTTTTCAAGTCTTTTTACAAAATATTCTAATTCTCTAGAATCACGTTTTAATCTTTCTAACTGAGCTCCATACATCTTTGATTCCTCTGTATAGTTAATACGTTTCAAATTAGCGTGAATAATAGAATCTCCTTAGTCTAAAATAGAAATGAAAAAGGATCCATGCCTATACTAGACAATGGATCCCACGGGCTATGAGTGGTACATTAATGCTCTCATAATTTTATTTATAAAAAGGTTAGTTTCTGATGAGGCCTGGAAAGGCTTCTTGAACTAGCTTTTTGGTAATACCTTTATAATATGCAGAACCTGTATTCTTAATAAGACCCTTATCTTTCATACGTACTAGTAGTTCTGCTTCTTTAGGATGTACATTTTTTAGTATATCCAAAAACATTAATTCAACCCGAGCTCGAGGCAGATTCGCTCCTGGACCACCCTTAATAAAATATCCAAAGTTCTTTGTCATACCAGTTATTGGCTTTGGGTTATCAGATGGAAGATAAGGTGCTTCACCTTCGGGTAGTAAAAATTCAATACTATTGTCCATTCCACCACGTAAAATATCTCTAAGCTCTAAGCAATTGTTATCTTTTAAGATAGCAATTTTTTCTTTATTGCTTTTAGCTTCTGCAGCTTTTTCTAAAATTTCATGAATCATCATTATGAAAACTCCTCAACACATTCAATTAACAATTTGCATCGATTTTTGATAAGATAATTTAGAATCTTCATACGATGCGCTGGTTTACTACTGTTATATGTATCAATGATTTTTTCTTTAAGTTCAGCAGGAGCTTCACTTAGGTCAATCATCTTTTTATTTCGGCAATAATTCCTATACACTTCGGGTTCCATGACTTCTTGAAGCTTATCAGCATTCTCAAAGAACATATCCATTTTTTTCTGAGTCATTGGAGATTGTCGAATACTATCAACAAAGGTATTATCAGGACTTAGAATATTTGGAACACCATCACTGGAATCACCTTTAAGAATTTGATCAAACAAATACCTTCTAGGATTTTTGTCCTGAATAAATTTTTTCGTCATCGGCGAAAATTGGCGGACGTTATTATAACGATGTAGTTGAATAAAGTCTTTATCTGAAGAGACAATCATTACATCTTCATGGTTGCCAAACTCTTGTGTATGTTCTACAATAGCAGCAATAATATCATCAGCTTCGCAACGATCTACACGAACAGTCTTATATGGAAAGTTTTCGCCAAGTTCATCAAACACTTTATTAATAATACGAAAAATTTCATTCCAGTCTAATGCAGACTCTTCACGACCATCACGTCTCTTAAATTTATATTGAGGAAATACTTCACGGCGCCAATTAGAGGAATCATTGGCAATAACCATTTGACCATATTCTTTACGAAACTTCTTATTGTACATCCTTATCGAATTAAGTATCATATGACGAATAAGATCTTCATCAATCGATAGCTTTTGTACAACGATGTTAGCTATAGCAATAGCATTATAGTCTACAATTATCATATATTACAATCCTTCAAACATTACTCTATCATTAAAGTGGACAGTATCAAAAGTTAAATTTTCATAGTAAACAATAGCCAATCCCTTTGCTTCTAAAGACATTGCTGTTAGAAACATTATAAGAAATCCTACGTTTTGGTGTAGTTGATCTAAGCTTTCAATTGGTAGACCTTCAGCAGCAGAAAGCATTAATGTAATCAATACAATGTTATGATCTCCGTGACCATCATCTTCAAATGATTCTGCTACTGCAATGAGTTTTTCTAACTCATAGTTATCCATTTTGGCAATTTGATATAGTATCTCACCAATTGTAACATATTCATCTTGCAGTATTTTACCAGCTATCCATCTAGTAATAAGCAATAAATTTTCAGATTGCTGCACTAGTTTTAAGTTAACTACGTATCTACTGCTGCTGTTTATCCAAGATTCTATAGAATCCATATATACTTTCCAATCATTAGAGTATATTATACAATAGTTTCTTGAATTTGTACACTATTTTTTGATATGTTTGGCATGTATTTTACAGCCTATGAAAGCATTATAGTATTCATCGGAAAGAAGAACATCCCTGTCAAACTGCTCCTTAGCTTCATAATAACTCATTTCACCTTTAGAACTACATAATCTAATAATTTCTCTTTTGAATCTTTCAGCGCCAGACTGCTCTACTAAAAGCTTTACTTCTTCACTTGATCCATAATATGTTTTCCAGTCAGATTCTTTCTTAACTGTTCTTTTTCTCTTTTGGCCTTTCAGCGGTGGTAGCTTTCTAGTAGCCCAAAAGTTTTTCTTTCCAATATATTTTTTATTATTAGAAAGATCTGTAATAAGATAAACAAACCCAATCAGTTCAGATGACTCTTCAAGTTCAAATTCTTTACCTTCGTATAACCAGTTCATAAATAGTCCATAATTAGCTCTTATGGACTATTTATGCATCAATTCCAATCAACGTAATCTTCTTGCCAGTTGCCTTCGTCTTCGTGCGCGCCACAGAATGGACAAAACTCAGCTTCTTCTTCATTCATATCATCTGTGGTAATATTATATTGTTGCATACAAGATCTACAGATTTTTTCTATCATATTTGTGATTTTCCTCTAAATGGTTGCAAGTCATCTCCCTCCGTAACTAAACAGCTAATATTATCTTGCGAAAACTCAGCTATAATTGTATATGCAAAGGTCTTGTGATTTACATATATGTTTAATATATGTTCTACATCATGTGTATTACCAGCTTTATCAACTATTCTAATTACACCTCTACCATTCATAGTAATTTTTTCTTCGTATTTAGAAATAAATTCATGCATTTCAGTAGTAGGTTTACACGGGCCTTCAATAAAGACAACCATATCTTTTGCTATGACAGAAGATGAAAATAACATGAGTGATAAGAGTAATTTTTTCATAATGATAATCCCTTGAATGTATCAGCACTGATATCTTGTTTTACTCCACCGATGACGTAAGAAGAGATTTCAGTTTCTTGTGGTGCTACTTGGACGTTGCCTCCTGCAATCCATTTTTCAGTCCAAGGTAATGGATTTGATTGTGGTACTGAGAATACCGATTGAATACCAAGAGATTTCATTCTCTTATTTGCAATCCACTCAATATATTCATGTAACAATTTACTATTCAAACCAATCATTGAACCATCTTTGAAAAGATAGTCAGCCCACTTCTTTTCTTGATCAACAGCACTAATAAACATTTGATTAACAAGTTCTGCGCATTCATCTTTAATTTTTATAAAGTCTGGATCATCTTTAACAAGGGTCTTAATAATATATGATGAAGCGGCAAGATGGATATTCTCATCCCTTGCAATAAACTTAATAATCTTAGCATTACCTTCCATCTTTTTCAATTCAGCAAATGCCCATGAACATGCAAAGGATACATAGAACCTTACACCTTCTAGAATATTAATTGAGTTAAGAGTTAACCATAGTTTCTTTTTCAATTCATATTTTGAAATATTAACAACACGCCTATTAGCAGCGTCGTTATAAGAATTTACAGTAAAGGTACCTTCACCTAATAGTGAATACCATTTACTGTCAGTAATAAAGTCATCATAATATTTTGAAATACCTTCTGCGCAATCTGCAATCTCTTTAATATCAAGCATTTCATCAAACACAATAGATGGATTGGCGTAAATATTACGAATGATGTGCGTATAAGATCGTGAATGAATAGTCTCCATAAACGACCAAGTCTGAATCAATGGTTCTAACTCAGGAACACTTGCAATAGGCATTAATGTTTCGGTTGGCCCACGACCTTGTACTGAATCAAGTAAAATCTGTCGTTTTAAGTTAGAAGTAAAGATATGCTTCTCATGATTTGACAATGATTCAAAGTCTGATTTATCTTTTGACACATCTACTTCTTCGGGGCGCCAAAAGAATCCCAATTGTTTATCAGTAATTTTGTCTAACTGTGGATACTTTACTTGGTCGTATCTTGCAATATCAACTGAACCATCAAAAAACATCATTGATGATAAATGTGACTTATCCTTTTTCTTAAATACAGACATTTATTTTTCCTTAAATTTTGCAGCCATCGCAGTCTTCATCATTAACAGATTCGCTTGGTAAGTCTTTAACTTCTTCTTCTTTCCATTCACCAGCACCATCAAACGTATTATTGTAATATAGTTGTTTACCACCATACTTATAAAATGATATTACATCTTTAATAAGCTGTGACATTGGTACACGTGACTCTTCATAGTTTTCAGGATTATAAGATGTATTTACACTAATACCTTGATCAATATATTTTTGTAATACTGCACAAATCTTTAAGTATCCATCGGGTGATTGTTGATCCCACAGCAAATCATATTTATTCTTTAGGTGATGATAACCAGGAACAACTTGGGCCATCACTCCATCTTTTGATTGCTTATATGATACCAATGCTCGAGGTGGTTCAATACCATTAGTACTATTAGAAATTTGAGCAGATGTTTCAGCAGGCATTAGAGCCATTAGAGTACTATTACGAATGCCGGTATCTTTTAGTTGCTTACGTAACTTCTTCCAATTCATACGTTCTTTATGCTTAACTAATTCGTTAACTTCTTGTTTGTACGTATCAATGGTTACAATTCCATTACCGTATTTAGTCTCATTGTTCTTTGGACATGCACCACGTTCTATTGCTAAATCTGCTGATGCTTTGATTAGATAATAAGACCAAGCCTCAGCATATTCGTCCACTGTAGCCAAAGCATTATCATCGTATCGAAGCCCACGTTTAGCCAGAAAATAAGCAAGGTTAATAATACCAACACCAAGAGGACGACGATCCATTGTTGATTTATGTGCTGCTTTAACTGGATACGATTGATAATCCAATAGGGAATCAAGTGCACGGACAGCAAGTGTACAATATTTTTCAAAGTCAGCAGGATCATTAATTAAACCCCAGTTAATCGCTGAAAGAGTACATAAAGAAATTTCACCTTCAGTATCATCTGCTGAATTCAAAGACTTTGTTGGAAGATCAATTTCACAGCATAAATTGCTTTGTCGAATAGGTGCTACTTCAGGTAAGAAAGCTCCATGCTCATTTGCATGATCGACATTCATTAGATAGATACGACCAGTATCTTTACGTTCAGTTAAGAACTGTGTAAAGACATCAATTGCTGGTAGAATCTTCTTACGAATATTTTTATCAGCTTCATACTTCTCGTATAATTCTTTGAATTTATCTTGATTTGAATAGAACGCATCAAATAAACCTGGAACATCATTTGGCGAGAAAAGAGTAATATTACCACCAGTCAATAGACGTTCATACATTAGTTTATTGAATTGAAAAGCATAGTCCATATGACGTACACGATTCTCTTCAGTACCTTTATTGTTCTTTAGTACGACGAGATCTTCAAATTCATAGTGCCATACTGGTAAATAGATTGTTGCGGCACCACCACGAACTCCACCTTGAGAACACGACTTTACAGCAGCCTGAA
Source organism: uncultured Polynucleobacter sp. (assembly GCA_964449745.1). GTDB lineage: Bacteria > Pseudomonadota > Gammaproteobacteria > Burkholderiales > Burkholderiaceae > Polynucleobacter. The sequence goes on from CAYVBV010000037.1 coordinate 9,248, forward strand.
AATACTTAAGAAAAGGTATAAGACCAGTATGTACGACGCTGCCGTCACCAATCCTAGAACCAAAGCTCCTGATACTCCCTGCTCCAATACCGATCCCAGCCTTTTTAGAAATGTATCTAACAATGCTTGTGGAGGTAGCATTAATCGAATCCAAACTATCATCTGACTCAATAAGGACACAACTTGAAAACTGGCGAGTAGGGGTGCGGAGACCAGCCATAATAGGGGTTGGCAGAGAAATATAAAAAAGCGATACAGCATCATAAAAATCTTTTACCCAAGTAAGACGAGACTTTTCTCCAAATGTAGGATAATCAGCAAACAGCGTTGCTGCAATAAGCATATAAGCAAATTGTGGAGTTTCATATACTACCTTAGTAGATCTATTTTGTACTAGATACTTCCCACGCCATTGCTCCATTGCAACGAATGTAAATGTTTCATCACGATCATGTTTGATATAACTATCAAGTGTTGTAAGTTCTTCTTCGGTATATTTTTCTAGAATAGCTGGATCATAAACACCACGATCGATGTTTGTTTTGATTAAATCTATAAGTGGTACTGGTTGATGACCACCATACACCATTTTGCGCAGCTTATAGTTAACTAATCTTGCTGCAACGTATTGGTAGTTTGGAGTATGTTCGCAGATTAATTCTGCAGCTGACTTAATTAATAGCTCATGAATATCATCAGCTTTAATTTTATTGAAAAGTTGGATGTTTGCTTTAAGTTCAATTTCAGATATTGATACACCGGCAATTCCATCAGTTGCCCACTCAAGTACTCGGTGGACCTTATCAAGATTAAATGGTTCAGTGCGACCATCTCTCTTTGTTACTAATATATTATCATTCATTCAAATTTTGCTCCATTAAGAGAGAATACTGTGCCGTGCGCAATAAATTACACACTACTTTATTTTTTATAAGATATATTATATATTAAAACCCAGACTTTGTACACCGTTATTGTGGTGTAGTTGATTCTTTTTTGTCTGGTGTAATTTTAGATTCAGTGACCGCTTTCTCATAATATAAAATGATTTGCTTTTGTTGATTGATATATCTTCTCAACTCTTGCATATTGATAGACATATTTTCATAGCCACGTACAGTCATAGATAACATAACTACAGTGCCATTGTCTTGTCTAAATTTTTCTAGAAAGTCTTCTAGATTTTCTTCTGTTACAACGTACCATTGAACATCCAATAGTGCAACTGGTTTTGGCTGCTGTTGGATCTGAATGTTTGGTGTAATATATTGAGTAACAGTCTGAATTCTTGGTTCAGTGTTAAAGGTACCACAACCCGTAAGACTAGTTAGTGCTAGTAGTAGGCTGCTGGCTATTAAGATTGTCTTGGAATTGCTGCGCATTTGCATTTGTGTCACTCTCAATTTCTCTAAAAACGCGCTCAGTTGCGCGATTAATTCTCATTTCCATATCAGCAGGATCTTCAATTATTTTTTTAGCTAAATCGTAATTAGCTAATTTTTTTCTAATACTATCTAGTCCAGCTTCGGCCTGCTGAAGCTGACTTTGTAACTCTTGATTTAACTTTTGTTGAGCTTCATTATTCGCTGCCATAGAAGCAATTGTCTCTTCATTTGTTCGAACTGCAGTATCTAAGATTGCGTTCTCTTTTGAGAGTTGTTCTATTTTTGCTTGAGTTGAGTCATAATAGTATTTAGCACCAAAAACTGCGCCTCCAACTAATCCCAACACAGCGATCATTATATAAATTTTTAACATTATGCTAATCTCACTCGTACTGTTCCACCGTTATCATAATATGCTTGGCCAATTCCTACACCTCCTGATGCTGCATTCGCTTCATTCGTGTATGGTCCAGGCAATGACCAGCCAGATCCGTCTTGTATATTTTGAACAGTCGTAGACGAATCGATAAAGTTATTGACAATTTGCTGAGATATTTCGCCAGATCCTACCTCATCAAATTTACCTGTTAAAGGATTAAATTTGTATGGCATCAGCTAGTCCTCGTTACGGTCAAGACGTTTCCAGTTGCATCATATGTCATTGTTAATGTCGCAACAACGGTGCCAGCTGAACCACCTAACTTATATTCTACAACTGTAAGGTTACCATCAACATCGTATGTATTGTTTATAAAATCATGAGCAGGAATGCCCAGCGGATTTGACATATCAGTTTCGCGGGAATATTTACTTAGCATTATTTTTTCCTTTTCTCTATCATTGCATTAATATGTTTTAATCCTAATGATCGACGATACATTGTATCAACATCTTCGCGTTTGCGTTTATCTCTTTTCTTATAGAATGGAGTTAAATCTACGCCACCACCAGCCACAGAATTTGCCGCAACTTCTTCTTCTAAATGTTCTTTGAACGATTTCATCGCTTTAGTTCTCCTGGATTTACATAAATTTCTTGTCCAGTCAAATCATGTTTTACTTTGTAAATAGGTACATCTCTAAAGTATCCAATTGGCTTACAATTTTCAGATACAGTTACTTGTGTTTTGGTTAATGCAATAATTTCACCAGTTACGGGCGATGGAATATTATTAGTTAATGAATAAGATCCTTGCTTAAGGATATTGTTTTTCATAAACCAAGTTTCTTCAAACAAATCTTCTTCAATATCAATTTCCATTTTCTTGAACACTTCAAGAATTTGCTCTTCACTCATACCAGTTTCTTCTCTAATTAAGAAGAGAGCAGTGGCCCATGAAGCAATACGAGTCTTGCCGAAGGGTAACATACCAATCAAACGCTTAATATTAAAAACTAAGCGATGGAAAACTGTGTACGATGATTTCTCTTCATTCGTAACAGCCTTTTTGATAACCTTACCTTTTTCGTCAATAACACCTAGCTTATAAGCATCCATTTTCTCCCAGGGAGTTACTAGGAGCTTAATGAACCTATACGCATAAAATAAGTCTGCGGTTCTTGAAATAATACTCATATTGTCCTAAGTCTTTCCACTACAAATGGATCCAAATTAACTTCTACTTTTTCTTTATCATCAATATAATGAAGGTATAGCAACATTGTTTTGATGACCGGCCAGTATTTTTCTGGTATCTTATACCAAATCATTCTTTTACCAGCATCAATACCAAAAACATTGCAGATGATTACAAGATGATTAAGTAATAATCTTTCTTGCATCTCTTCTTTTTCTACACCATATCTACTAAGCAATCTTTTAATGTATTTGAAACGATTTAAGTCATCGTAAAATTCTTCTACATCTGTACACTGCTTGTTTTTATAATTATTTGCTGCAAATAGAAGAAAATTATCTTCATTCAATACTTCAAAAAGTTTCATTCCAACCCTCAACAATTAAGTTATTATCTAAACTTATTTATTAAGGATTGTATTGTGTTTACTTTTTCTTTTTAGATTTAGCTGTAGTAATAGTTTCTTCTAAATCCTCGGCAGCAGCTTCAAGCATCGGTTGAAGATCGTCTTCAACCACAGCTTCTACTTTAGCAGCGGCTTTAGGAGCAGCAGCTGGTTTTACACCATTCCACTCATCAATTTCAGCTTGAGTGAGTAGTGCTGATTTGAGTTTTTCTCCCTTTGGAGAATAGAACCCACCTTGTTTTGCAATTGCGTTTTTGAGAGCGCCAGCTTTTATAAATGCCATGTTTATACCTCGTTATCTACTAAAATTAAATCAAACAAACCACCAGCAGCAGCAGTATTACCACACAAAACTTGTAATTCAATATCTGTTTTTTCTGTGAATACTAATGGTACTGGATAATTATATTCTATAGGAACACCAAAGGTTCCAAATAGTCCTTTAACGTTAAATGCTCCACCAAAAGGTCTAGCCATCAGTCTACATTGAACGTCAGTATCTTTTGTTACGTTAAAATGTACTTTAAGAAGATACGCAGTCTTACCAGCTGGGACAGTATATAAAGCCATTAGAGTTTGGCCTTTGCCCTCTAGTATAGACGCTTTCACAGCTCCACCAACAGTTGCAGTAATAAGACCAGCATTAGTGGTAACTGTGCCATCTTTAAAGATCATTCTAAAGATTCGAATAAATGTAGTTATACTCGAATTGCCTATTAAAACATCTTCAGTAACAAGTTGATAGTTCTCATCTAGACCTTGTACTTCTACAGTTTTGCCTGAGTCCAAAGGATCATCTGATGCGAGTACTGCAACACCTGCAGTTGTTAAATAGGTGTATGCATTAGATCCGTCATATACTGTTTCCCAAGAGCCAGATCCAATCGTTGGATTAAACCCAAACTTATTAATATGGGCCCAACCTTCAACAAGACCAGCTGCAATATTAATATTAGAACTAGCACCAGCAGAGTTGATAATATTACCATCTTTGTCAGCTGTCATTACCACTTCGTGAACATCAGAGTTCCCTAGATGATAATGATTCTTTCTGTTAACACTATATTGAGCCATAATGGATTATCCTTAGGCTTTTGGACCAGATTTTTTAATTGTATCAAATGTTGCATTAATAATATCTTGTGCGTCAATGACTTCCCCAGCTTCAATATGAGCGTCATAAAAAGCTTTTTCGCCTTCAGGGCGTGGTACTAATTCGTCATCTTCATTTTCGTCATCATAAGCAGGAGTATAATCAGCAGCAGCCTCTTCTTTTACTTCCTTACTTGAATCGCATGAACCTTCATGTACTTTACCGCACTCTTCGCAAACATTTACTTCATCATCAATTTGCTTAGCGGTATCTTTCTTCATGGTAACCTTATAAGTCTTGTCACCAAATTTGAATTCTTTCTTACCAGCTTTTGCGGCGGCTGCAGCAGCACCCATGAAGTCAGCTACGTCTTCATCAGTGATAGATTCAGGCACCCACTTCTCGCGAGTAATTTCTTTCTTTTCGTACATTGCCTTATAAGCACTAGATAGTGCGGCAGTAATATTATCTTTTTGTCCAAACATTTCTAATGCTCCTTATATGATTAGATATTGCGCGGCCATTACACCAATGACTGCAGTGATTGCTATCCAGAATATGCGATTAATTACTCTAACAGTAACAGTTTGTTCATCTACTTTTGATTCAACTTCATCAATTCTCTCTGAATGTTTATTCAAACGTTCATTCATTATCTTGCGATCTTCTTCCAGCATGATGAGCTTTTCTTCAGCACGCGCAAGAGAAATTACCGTCTCTGATAATTTATCAATTTTACTTTCAATGCGGTCTAAGCGTTTATCTTCTTTTAAGATATGCTCTTCTAATTGATCTATTTTTTTACTAGCAGATATTGTAGCCATTTTTATTGTTTCTCTATTTTCAGTGTTAATGAAGTAGATCCCTTTAGTAGTCTGTGATAAACCATTTTTTCTATACTAAACTTTTTTCCTGGAAATATATCAAATGGTAACGCGTTATCAAATTGAAACTTCCAACCAGATCCTTCTATAACAGTAACTAATCTGGTCTCTTTATCACGATGCCAAACTAGTGTACTTTCATCTGTTTCAGATGGAAAGGTTCTTATATTTCCTTCTTCAATATATGGTCTTACCAAAAGAATGAACCTCCTCCGGATAAACCTAATTGCTTAGCATAATATGGAAGACGGCATGCCCAATATCCTGGCTTAGTCTTATCTTTCTTTTGATCGCAGTTATGACGTGCGGCAAAAGACTTTCTAGCTTCAGGATTGTCTATTTTAGCTTTCAATCCTGAAGTATCTCCAAATTCTACTTTAACTACATTCCCTTTATCGTTTCTCACATAAACATAATATTTTTTATTTCCGCCTCGTTTTGGAGAATTTAATTCTACATCCTTTTCGGCTTCCATAAGTGGACAATCTAGTGGAATATAATTTCCTTCGTACGTATCGTATAAACCAATGTCTGTTTCTTCTAACAAAAATCTATCAATATCATTTGGTGTATATACACCTTCTTTCATTAATGCACGTGCTGCACTAAACAACTCATAGTATCCACTTGAACCAACACGAAAAGTATTTTCGTTCAAAGGAATATTATTATCAATATGATATTGTAAGTTTTCGTATACGTCTGAATAATATTCAATAAAGCTTTTCATGATTAACCACCAAACTCATGACCAGCAACTCTTTTCATTTGCTTTTTGAATTCATCAAATGAAGGCTTTTCTTTATAGTACTTAATAGTAATCTCTGGACGATCCTTGCCTTTAATACGCCAATGATGTCCTTGATCTTTATGCTTAGGATCGGTCACCTTTACAACACGGCGTTTATAGCCTGCTTCCCAAGACTCTGATCCTTCAGCAAATTCTAAAAAGGTTAACATTATTTCTTTTTACCTTTTTCTTTTTTTGCTGCCATGTAAGCTGCAATGGCCATTTCACGACGTTCTTTTTCAGACTTGCCTTGAAATTGTGGAGCATCAGACTTTTGAAAATCTTTAATCCATTCACCCATTCCATCAGCAACAGTTAATTTTTCTGCTAGAGCAACTGATTCATTAGTAACTTTTAGAACCTTTTTAACATCTGGATGATCTGATAATCCCTTTGCAATTTTTTCAATTGCTCTTACAGCTCCAGTATAGTTACCACCCTTATACCGCTTATCGTTTGCAATTCCATAAGCCATTTTAATTTGCTTATCAGAGAATTTCATAGCTTCAGCAACTTCTTCTTTAGTCATACGATCAACGGCTCGATCAATGC
>CAYVBV010000038.1:0-15930 GCA_964449745.1 uncultured Polynucleobacter sp.
ACAAAAGTTTCAGATCAAGTTCATGGCGATAAAATTCATTATGATGGCAATACAGAAAAGTACACAGCCAACTCAAAGGCATCTGTAAAAACTACTTTATCTCCTAGACGAAAAGAACTTCCAGGAAATTCGAAACCATGAGCGCTAATCAATCGACACTTTCTGCCTTTGGGCTTCAAAAAAAATACGGTTCGCGCACTGTGGTTAAAGACGTTGGCCTAGAAGTGAAAAGTGGTGAGGTCGTTGGATTGCTAGGCCCTAATGGTGCAGGTAAAACCACATCCTTCTACATGATTGTTGGCTTAGTTCCATTAGATGACGGTGAAATAATTCTCAATGGACAAACCATTAGCCATTTACCAATTCATGATCGAGCCAAACTCGGCCTATCTTATTTGCCTCAAGAAGCTTCAGTTTTCAGAAAACTCAATGTTGAAGAAAATATTCAAGCAGTTTTAGAGCTTCAAGAAGAAAACGGTAAGCCTTTATCTAAGGATGAAATTCAGAAGCGTTTAGACTCTTTATTACAAGAACTACAAATTTCTCATTTGCGCAGCAACCCTGCCATGTCTCTTTCTGGGGGCGAGCGTCGCCGTGTAGAAATTGCAAGAGCTTTGGCTTCTCAACCTAAATTCATTTTGCTTGATGAGCCTTTTGCAGGTGTTGATCCTATTGCAGTAGGTGAAATTCAAAGAATTGTTCGTTTTTTGAAAGACCGTCAAATCGGGGTCCTCATTACTGACCACAATGTTCGGGAAACCTTGGGCATTTGCGATCATGCATACATCATTAGCGAGGGCAAAGTATTGGCTTCTGGAAAGCCATCTTCAATCATTGATAACGAAGCGGTTAGGAAAGTATATTTAGGTGAAAACTTCAGGATGTAATTTATAAGCAAAAAACGTACCACCTTAAGTATTAACGGTCTAAAATGACCGTATCATGAAAGCAGCGCTGCATCTTAAGTTTTCCCAAAACCTTGCACTCACACCGCAACTGCAGCAGTCCATCAAGCTTTTACAACTGTCAGCACTAGAACTTGAGCAAGAGTTAATTCAGGCCGCAGAGCAAAACCCTCTCATTCATTACGAGTCAGATAGCGACGAATCTCTAAAAGAACCTATCTATCAACTATCTCACCGAGCCGCCGGCAGTACGCAAAATCATTTCAGTGATGAAGATGATGATCGTTTGGCAGGCATTCAGATGCCTAGCACTTTGCTTGATCATCTTATTCAGCAAATTCAATTACTCAAACTAAGCCCAGAAGAAAAATCTTTGGTGGGCTTTCTCGCAGGCAATTTAGATGAAAAAGGTTATTTGGCGATCAGCATTACTGAATTGGCAGATGAGCTCAGTCCACACATGAATCCTGATGATGGCTCCTCGGAAGAGCAAATTCATCGCGCCCTGCTTCGCCTTCAACAGCTTGAACCAGTTGGGGTTGGTGCCCAAGATTTGGCAGAATGTCTTCGCTTACAACTTGAGAACATGCCCCCCTCTATCCAAGAGACACGCACCTGGAAGCATGCGCATCGCATTTGCTCTGATTATTTACCAGCAGTAGCCAGTAAAGATTGGGCTAAGCTAAAAAAAACTTTGAAAATTAATGATGAGGAACTTCAAGACAGCATTCAACTAATCAGAAGTCTTAATCACAATCCCGCTCAAGAATTTGATGTCGGAATTGATTCAACCTTAATCCCCGATGTCATTGTTAAAAAGATAAGAGGTCAATGGCAGGTGACATTAAATCCTGAAGCATCTCCCAAAATCAGCATTCATGAAGAATATGCAAAAGTAATTAAGGAAAATAAGGGTAAAGAAGGTATTGATGGACTGCACCAAAAACTACAAGAGGCTAGATGGTTGGTTAAAAATGTGCTACAAAGAAGTGAAACCATTTTAAAAGTTGCTAAAGCAATCGTGGAAAGACAGCAAAACTTCTTCAATCATGGGCCCATTTCAATGCGGCCTTTGGTGCTAAGGGAGATTGCAGACACGATTGGCATGCACGAATCAACAGTATCTCGAGTAACAACACAAAAATACATGGCCACCCCAGCAGGTTGCTTTGAATTTAAATATTTTTTTGGTAGTCAGGTTTCGACAGATACAGGCGGTACAGTTTCATCAACCGCCATTCGAACTTTGATCAAACAGGCCATTGACGAAGAAGATGGTCAAAAACCATTGTCAGACACTCAAATCGTTGCTTTGTTGAACGCAAAAGGTTTGATTGTGGCCAGAAGAACCATTGCTAAATACAGGGAGTCTCTGCGCATCCCTGCCGTCCATTTGCGCAGAAAATAAAGGGAGCAAGCGATGAATTTAAAGATTACGAGCCATCATGTCGAAATTACCCCAGCCATGCGCTCACATTTGGAAGATAAGCTCACTAAAATTTCCAATCATTTTGACCAAGTTTTGAGCATTTCAGTGACTTTGTCTATTAATAATGAAAAAGAGAAAGAGTTAAGAAATCACGCTGAAATCACGATTCACCTGAAAGGAAAAGACCTCTTTGCCGAGGCACATCATGGTGATATGTACCACGCCATGGATTTAGTCATAGACAAATTAGACCGACAAGTGATCAAGCACAAAGAAAAAGTTCAAGATCATCACCACCAAACACTGAAAAACACTTGATTAAATGTGCCAAGGCAATCTTATAATGCACTGCACACATGAATGCCTTGGCTCAACTGATCACCCCCAACAATATCTCATTAGATATTGATGTTTCTTCGCGTGACCAGCTTTTTTCATACATTGCAAATTTATTTGAAAAAAATCATGCGATTTCCGCAGACTTAGTCAAAACTTGCCTAGCAGAACGTGAAGCCCTTGGATCAACATCTTTAGGTAGTGGAATTGCCATTCCTCATGGTCGAGTCAAGCAACTGACCCAAGCTCACATCGGATTTGTGAGACTTAAAAATGGCATTGACTTTCAGTCGCCCGACCAACAACCCGTTAAAGCGATTGTGATTATGCTGGTGCCTGAAGCCGCCACACAATTACATCTTGATATCCTCGCGCAGATTGCCCAAATGCTTTCTGACGTAAAAACAAAAGAATTCTTACTGAACGAGCCTAGCCCTGATAAGATTTATCAATTGCTAACCGCCTGGAATTAAAAATGACCCAGCCCCTCAATTTAGCGAGCGTAACCGCGCAATCTTTATTTGATGATAATTTTTCAGAATTAAAGTTAAGCTGGATTGCCGGTCTTGAAGGTGCAGATAAAAGTTTTAGCCCAGAAGCTGTTAAGTTAGCCTCCTCTTCCTCGGATTTGGTAGGCCATCTCAACTTGATTCACCCAGATCGAATGCAAGTTTTTGGCGTTCCAGAAATCAATTATTACGAAAAACTAGACACTGATAGCCGTAAAAGAGAACTTGCGGGCTTAATTGCTCTTAAACCACCCTGCCTCATTGTTGCTGATGGGTGCGAGCCGCACGACGACCTCGTCTTGTATTGTCAAAGATCATCTACACCCCTTTTTAAATCCCCAACTTCTGCAGCAGAAGTCATCGATCGATTACGCCTGTATTTAACTAAAGTCGGAGCACCTCGTGTGTCCATGCATGGTGTGTTCATGGATATTTTAGGTATGGGGGTTTTAATCACGGGTGATTCTGGTTTAGGTAAAAGTGAATTAGGTTTAGAGTTGATTTCTCGTGGGCACGGCTTGGTGGCTGATGATGCAGTGGATTTTGCTCGTTTAGGCCCAGATTACATTGAGGGACGCTGCCCTCCCATCTTAAGAGATCTGCTAGAGGTCCGCGGTTTAGGTTTATTAGATATTCGTACCATCTTTGGTGAAACTGCCGTACGCCGTCGCATGAAACTTCGATTAATTGTGCAACTGGTGAAACGCAATGATGGTGAATTTGAGCGCTTACCGATTGATGGCCAGTCTGTCGATGTTTTGGGGTTAGGTATTCGTAGCGTCAAAATTCAGGTAGCAGCTGGCCGAAATTTAGCGGTTTTGGTTGAGGCAGCTGTTCGCAACACGATTCTTCAATTGCGCGGCATTGATACTCTAAAAGAATTCATGGAGCGTCAACGTCAATTAATGGCCGCAGAAGAAAATCATAAAAATCAGAGTCGCTTAATCTAATATGCGCGTTTTTATCATCACAGGCATCTCTGGTTCAGGCAAATCAGTTGCGTTAAATGCCTTGGAAGATGCTGGTTATGATTGCGTTGACAATCTTCCCGTCGACTTTATTCAAGATTTAGTTGAATCATTGGGTAAGCAGGGGCGAGAAAAAGTTGCTGTAGCGATTGATGGCCGACGCGGACAATCAATTCAAGATTTACCACGCACAATTGAGCAACTTAAAACCAAATACGATGTTCGTGTTCTTTTCTTAAACTCCAATACAGAAACATTGGTTCAACGTTTTTCTGAAACCAGAAGAAGACACCCCTTATCCAAATCAGACGACAACAGAGCCCCACAAGTGGCTTTGATTGATGCCATTGAAAAAGAGAGAACCCTTCTTTCGGAATTGGCAGAAAGTGCCCACAACATTGATACAAGCCACATTAAGGCGCATACACTTAGATCTTGGATTCAAGATTTGTTAAAAGATGAACGCCCAGGATTAACCATGCTGTTTGAATCTTTTGGTTTTAAGCACGGGGTTCCACGAGATGCAGATCTTGTCTTTGATGTTCGTTGTCTTCCCAATCCTCACTATGATCCTCAGTTAAGACCTTTGACGGGCAACGACCCTGAAGTGGCCAATTTTTTAAGAGAACATCCTGAGGTTCAAGCCATGGGAGAAGATATTCGTCGCTTTATTGAAACTTGGCTACCCAAATATCAAGCAGACAAAAGAAGTTACTTAACTGTGGCAATTGGTTGCACAGGTGGACAACATCGCTCAGTCTATTTAGTGAATTGCTTATTTGATTACTTCAAAAAAAGAACTCAAATTTTTGAAGGTAGCGAACCTCACTTACTCATTCGTCATCGAGAGTTGGAATTAAATTCTTCAAAAAAGCCGTCATAGGCTTTGGCATTGCCAACTGATTTAATTCATCACAACTAAACCACTGTTGTTGACCAATTACTTTTGGTTGTTTTTTCAAAATAATTTTGATGGGTTGAATATTTAAGCGTTGGTGCGTTAAAACATGTCGGACTGGAGCTAGCAACTCAAAATTCTTTGACTCAAAGTCAATCGCTTCCGGGAAACACCACAACCCTTCCCAAATACCTTGTTGAGTTCTTTTTTCTAAAAGAATTTGACGGCGATATATCAATACCCACCAATGAATATCTTTCTCAGTGACTTTTACCTTCCTGACTTTCAAAGGAATGGTCTTAACCAAATCCTTCTTTTTCGCTTGGCAATTTGATTCAAAAGGGCAGGCCTTTGGAACACTAAGACAAAGAGGTTGCTTAGGAGTGCATGCAGTTGCACCAAAATCCATTAAACCCTGGGTATATGAACCCAAATCAGCGCTATTTTTTGGCAAAAGACTTTCGGCATGAGCCCACAAAAGATTGACATGAGAAGTCTTGCTCAGATCTTCTTGAATTCCCCAAATTCTGGCAAGTACTCTTTTTACATTCCCATCCAAAATAGCAGCAGGAACATCATAGGCAAAGACAGCAATTGCAGCGGCTGTTGATTTACCAATACCAGGCAAAGACTCTAGTAACTTGGGTTCCCTTGGGAAAACACCTTGATACTCTTTAACAACCACCTGAGCACAGCGATGTAAATTTCTTGCTCGAGTGTAATAACCCATACCACTCCATTCCGCAAGAACCTCATCCACTGAAGCAGACGCCAAAGCTTGGACCGTTGGAAATCTTTTCAAGAACTGGTCATATCGATGGATGACTGTAGCCACCTGAGTTTGTTGCAACATAATTTCTGACAACCACACTCGATAAGCTGTTCTATTTTTTTGCCAAGGCAAATCATGGCGCCCATGTGTTTTTTGCCACTGAACCAACTTATCAGCAAAGTGCTCTAGCTTAAAAAAGTTCATCACTTCTTTTGACAATTAGGACAAAAATAAGTGGAGCGTTGACCTTGTACGATTTGCTTAATGGGTGTTTTGCATTTCACACAAGGCAACCCAGCTCGATCATAAACTTTGGTCTGAAGCATGAAATGCCCGGGATCACCTTCACTATTCACAAAATCTTTCAAACTGCTGCCGCCCGCTTTAATTGCACGAGTCAAAGTATCTTTAATGGACTCAGCCAGTTTCTCCGCCCTTGGTTTTGATAATTTTCCAGCGGCCATACTTGGATGAATACCCGCCAAAAAGAGACTTTCTGAACAATAAATATTGCCAACGCCAACAACTGCCTGACCTGCCAGTAACCATTGTTTAATAGCAATCTGTCGACCTTTGGCATGCTGATATAGATATTGGCCTGCTTTTTCTTTAGAAAACTCTTCTGAAAAAGGTTCAACCCCCAATTTAGCGATCAGCGGATGGTTCTCAATCTCGCCATCTTCATCACCAGACCACAACACAGCCCCAAATTTCCTAGGATCATGCAAACGCAAAATTTTTTTACCCAAATGAATTTCAATTCGATCGTGCTTTTTCACTGCATCACTTGGATTTAAAACTCTCAGAACACCTGTCATACCTAAGTGGATGATTAAATATCCATCGTCGACTCTAAACAGCAAGTATTTGCCACGTCTTGTGATGTGTGACACCTTCTTACCCTTCAGAATTTTTTCTAAATTTTTGGGAACAGGCCAGCGCAAGCGACCGTCATAAATGGTCACCCCAGTTACTTTTTTACCTAAAACATGGGGCTCAATCCCTTGCTTGGTAACTTCAACTTCTGGTAATTCAGGCATATCGCAATTGTAGGCTCTGAGATTAGAATGTGCTTATGACATCCAAAATCAAACTCTGGCTCTTAAGCTTTCTCTCCGTACTTTGCATGAATAGTTGGGCGAACCAATCCAGCGACTTGTCTGCAGAGCAAATGTTTCAAATCTTGGCCTCTGAAATTAGCTTGCAACGAGGCGAGGCCTCCTTAGCGTATCAAACCTATATGAGCATGGCCAGATCAGCTAGAGATGCTGCCTTGGCTAAACGAGCCATGGAAATTGCAATTGCAGGTAATTCATCTGAACTGGCCTTAGATGCCGCCAAACTCTGGGATGAATTAAACCCAAAAGAAGCCAAAGAGATTTTGACCACATTGCTCATGATCAATCAGCGCTGGACGGAAAGTGTTTCTCCAGCGCAGCATCAACTTAAACAAATTAAATCGATTGCTGCCAAAGAGAAGCTGATTCATTCATGGAAACCTTTGCTGGCAAGAGCACAGGATGAAGAAGGAAGCCTGATTGCATTTTTTAAAATTCTGCAGCCGCATGTGGCGCAAATCAATAATTTAGACATTCTTTACACTTATTCACTGGGCGCAGAAAAAGCCAAAAACTTTGGTGAAATGGAAAAAATTCTGCGGCGAATTATTGCGAAAAATCCAAATAACCAAACGGCACTGAATGCACTTGGTTATTCATTTGCGGATCGTGGCGTTCAATTACCAGAGGCTGTTAAGTTGCTCACCAAAGCTCATCAACTGGCTCCTGATGACATGTATATATTGGATAGCTTAGCTTGGGCCAATTTTCGACTAGGAAATAAAACACTGGCTATTCAACAGTTGAATAAAGCATTTGATACAAAGCCAGAAGCTGAGATTGGCGCCCACCTCGGCGAAGTATTGTGGTCAGTCAATGATAAAACCAACGCGGACCTTGCCTGGCGCAAAGCAGAAACACTTGATGCGAACAACAAAACTCTTAAAGAAACTCTTCAACGTCTTTGGCCCGATAGAATTCCAGCAACAAAAAACCAACAGTTATGGGATGGTCGATTTGCCGTCAAGATGAGTGGGCAAAACTCTAATAATGGCGGAAGCGGTGCGTTTACTCTCAGTCATGAATCACAAACAGATATCCTCGACATCAGAAACCCGATGGGGGGTGCAATGGCAAAAATCACCATCAATGCCTCTGGAGCTAAATTAGAAGATGGTGACAAGGTTTTTGAGGCTCATGATGCTGATTTGTTGCTCCAAAGATACACTGGCCTGCCTTTACCAGCTCGTGGCTTATCTAAATGGCTCAATGGCGAAGCCCGCATCGGCGCACCCGCTAGCCTTGAAAGAGACGAGCTCTACAGAACAAAAAAGTTAATTCAGGATGGCTGGACCATGCTCTTTACTTGGTCAGAAACCAACCAACTAAAAAAATTGGATTTGGAAAGAAATTCTGCTTCGGGTCGAATTGAAATCAAATTACTCTTTGAAGAACTCAATGATTAATTCTTTACACATTCAGGCTCCCGCCAAAATTAATCGCTTTCTTCACATCGTTGGTCAACGCCCTGATGGTTATCATCTTTTGCAAACAGTTTTTCAATTAATTGATTTGACTGATGACATTTATTTAAACGTCACCCAAGACGGAATAATTACTCGTATGGCGGGCCCTACAATCGTTCCATCAGATGATGATCTGGTGGTTCGGGCCGCAAAACTTCTTAAAAAAAATCACTCTACAGCCCTAGGATGTGAAATACGGCTTGAAAAACGAATTCCCATGGGGGCTGGCCTTGGAGGAGGATCTTCCGATGCCGCAGCAGTTTTATGGGGTTTAAATGAATTGTGGGGTTTGGGTCTGAGTCGCCAAGAGTTAATGCATTTAGGTGTTCAATTGGGTGCTGATGTGCCATTTTTCCTATTAGGGACCAATGCTTTTGCTGAGGGTATTGGCGAAATACTGACCCCCATTGAGCTTGCAGAATCAAGCTTTTTAGTGATTTATCCGAATATCCACATTACCACGGCTGATATCTTTAAAGATCCAAATTTGACGAGAAATCACCCAACCGTTACAATCTCAGACTTTATTGGATTACCCAATCTTGATCAATTCGGTTCTAATGATTGTGAAAAGTTGGTGGTTCAAAAGTATCAGGAAGTTGCAAAAGTACTGAATTGGCTTCGCCAACAGGCTCCGTTATCGAGCCCAAGGATGTCTGGATCAGGTAGCAGTGTTTATGTTGCTTTGGACTCAGAAAAAGCCAAGAATTTACTCGAGCAATTGCCTCATCAATGGATCGGATTTGTAACTCGGGGGCTTTCTAAGCATCCGTCATACAATCTAAGTTCATAGGAGTAGATGCGAGAGGGGAGTCGCCAAGCTGGTTAAGGCACCGGATTTTGATTCCGGCATGCGAAGGTTCGAATCCTTCTTCCCCTGCCAACACTTGTCGCATAATCTAACTACTCAATCAAATAAATGCCAAATATGACAAAAGCGCCCTTGCATCAAGAATCTATGATGATTTTCACAGGCAATGCCAATCCCGCATTGGCTAAAGCAGTTTCAGATCATTTGAAGTTGCCATTGGGCAAAGCTGAGGTTGGTCGTTTTTCTGACGGCGAAATTCAGGTTGAAATTCAAGAAAACGTTCGCGGCAAGCATGTGGTGGTTTTGCAATCAACTTGCGCCCCAGCCAATGATAATTTAATGGAATTGATGATCATGGTGGATGCCCTTAAACGTGCATCTGCCGGCCGCATCACCGCAGTGATTCCTTACTTTGGCTATGCAAGACAAGACCGCAGACCACGATCAGCCCGTGTCGCTATTTCAGCTCGTTTAGTGGCCAATATGCTTCAGCAAGTCGCTGGTGTGGACCGTGTCTTGACCATGGATTTGCACGCTGACCAAATTCAGGGCTTCTTTGATATCCCAGTCGATAACATCTATGCCTCTCCGATTCTTTTAAGCGATTTACAAAGTAAAAAAGGTCCCGACCTTTTAGTGGTCTCTCCTGACGTTGGTGGCGTAGTACGCGCACGTGCTTTGGCAAAGCAATTGGGCTGTGATTTAGCCATCATTGATAAACGTCGCCCCAAAGCCAATGTTTCAGAAGTCATGCATGTCATTGGTGAAGTTGAGGGCAGGCACTGTGTGATCATGGATGACATGATTGATACAGGTGGCACTTTGTGTAAAGCGGCCCAAGTTCTTAAAGAACGTGGCGCCAAGAGCGTGGTCGCCTACTGTACACACCCTGTTTTATCGGGTGGCGCTGCAGGTCGTATCGCACAATCTGACTTGGATGAGGTAGTTGTTACGGACACGATTCCTCTCAATGATGAAGCAAAAAAATTGAATAAAATCAGGGTGTTATCAACCGCCCCCTTATTGGCAGAGACGCTCTCTCGCATCAGTACAGGTGATTCGGTGATGTCATTATTTGCTGATTCCTAATTTATTCCCTAAAAATCAATCTTTTTAAGATAGAATAGAGGGCTTTCCTGTTTGGTCGCGAACAGAAAAGCCTTTATTTTTAATTATTTGGAGTTCTTATGAAAGTTGTCGCTTACGAACGTAGCGTACAGGGAACGGGTGCGAGCCGCCGCCTGCGCAATGCTGGAAAAACACCCGGCATTATTTATGGTGGTACTGAAGCCCCTCAAGCTGTAGAGCTAGATCACAATGCACTTTTTCACGCTTTGCGTAAAGAAGCATTCCACTCATCTATTTTGGATATCGAAGTAGCTGGTAAAACACAAAAAGCACTTTTGCGTGATTACCAGATGCACCCCTTCAAGCCTTTGGTCTTGCACATCGATTTTCAACGTGTTGATGCCAAACAAAAGATTCATGTGAAAGTGCCTTTGCACTTTGTTAATGCTGAAACTGCCCCAGCCGTTAAATTGGGTGGCGCATTGATTAGCCATATCGCCACTGAAATTGAAGTTAGCTGCTTACCAGCTGATTTGCCAGAGTTCATTCAAGTGGATTTGGGCAAGATTGAAGTGGGTCAATCAATTCACGTGAAGGATGTGGCATTGCCAAAAGGTCTTGCACTAGTCCCCCACCTAGAGCATGAGAACCCAGTGGTTGTTAACGCACGCGTTCCAACCGTTAAAGCAGATCCAGTAGATGCGCCAGCAACTGCTGCACCTGCGGCTGAAGCTCCAAAAGAAGAAAAGAAATAATCTTTTTTTAAGCCTCACGAAACCCGCGCATGCGCGGGTTTTTTTTCATTCTGAAAATAGTCTAAAGTATCGCTATGTTCAAATTAATTGTTGGCCTAGGCAATCCTGGCTCTAAACATGAAAAAGATCGACACAATGCTGGATTTTGGGTAGTTGATGAGCTTGCTCGCCTTTATGGTGGCCAATGGCAAGAGGAGCCTAAGTTCCTAGGACAACTTTCTAAAATTAAATTGGGCTCTGAAGATGTTTACCTTCTCAAACCAAATACTTTCATGAATCGCAGCGGTCAATCTGTTGCTGCTGTTTGCCGCTTTCATAAAATCGAACCTAAAGCCATTCTTGTTACTCATGATGAGCTTGATTTAAAGCCAGGAGTGGCTCGTTTGAAATGGGCCGGTGGTTTGGGTGGTCACAACGGCTTAAAAGACATCAGCGCTCACCTAAATACGAATGATTACTGGCGCCTCAGAATTGGCATTGGGCACCCTCGAGACAGCGAAGAAGGCAAGCGCAACCTTGATGTGGCTGATTACGTATTGAAAAAACCAAGACTCGAGGAAAACATTGATATTGATCGAGCCATATCGTGCTTTTTAAAGGTGATGCCAAAGATTAGCGCAGGTGACATGAACTCTGCCACTATGGAACTTCATAGCAATACTTAAAAGTACATCAGGGATTGCCGCCAGCACCACCAATCTCCGCTTGAGAATAATCTTTTAGCTGGTTTTTCCAGTCAGTGCTTTGTATTTATCCATCAACTGCTCTTTAGTCTCCACATGCTCAGGATGAAGAGGAATGCAGTCTACAGGGCAGACCTGTCGGCATTGCGGAACATCGTAATGCCCCACGCACTCAGTGCATTTATTGGGATCAATCTCGTAGATTTCTAAGCCCATCGTAATGGCGTCATTAGGGCACTCAGGCTCACACACATCACAATTGATGCATTCATCTGTAATCATCAGTGCCATCTGTTTATTCCAAATACCA
Source organism: uncultured Polynucleobacter sp. (assembly GCA_964449745.1). Lineage (GTDB taxonomy): Bacteria > Pseudomonadota > Gammaproteobacteria > Burkholderiales > Burkholderiaceae > Polynucleobacter. The sequence goes on from CAYVBV010000038.1 coordinate 12,029, forward strand.
AAAATTTAATTACAACTTCTTCGCCAACCACTTTTCCACAGAGGGAAAAACAAACTTACTCACATCACCGCCCAACAATGCAATCTCACGAACAAAAGTTCCTGAAATGAATTGGTATTGATCGGATGGTGTCAAGAACAAGGTTTCTACATCAGGCAATAAATAGCGATTCATACCCGCCATTTGGAACTCATATTCAAAGTCTGAAACAGCTCTTAGTCCTCGCACAATCACACGTGCATTGTTCTTACGCACAAAATCTTTTAATAAACCGCTAAAGCCTTCTACTCTCACATTGCTGTAATGACCCAATACTTCACGAGAAATTTCAATACGCTCTTCAAGGGTAAAGATAGGTTTTTTATTTCTACTGTCGGCAACACCCACCACAAGCTCATCAAAAATAGATGAAGCTCTTCTCACCAAATCTTCATGCCCTCTTGTAAAAGGGTCAAATGTTCCTGGATATACCGCAACTGTCATAAACTCTCTCCCAACATTAAGCCAGTTTATCTGGTCTTTGGCGCCATTAAGGTCCCAATTGCCATGCCTGACCGTATGGTACGACGAATTTCCCAAAAGTCTCCATATTTTGGAATTTGCTTGAGTAAATCCTCTGGGATAATTTCTTTAGGATGTTCTAAATATATAGCCGAACCATCATTTTTCTTGGTAATTCTGACAGCCAACTGAAGACCTTCTAAAAAAAAAGTTTTTTCTCCAAATGGCGGATCAATAAAGCAAATGTCTACTGAATCAGTTTCTAGGTCTTTAGCAATCGTAAAGACATTGCCTTTCATTATATTTAGCTCACCGAGCTCGCCATCCTTACTGAGATGAGCATAGTTTTCTTTTAAGGTGTTTAAGACATTTGGCACTGATTCAATCATCAAGACCTTCGCAGCCCCCCTTGATAGCGCCTCAAATCCAAGTGCTCCGGTGCCCGCAAACATATCTAGACATATCAAATCATCAACACGCTGGCCCAAGCAATTAAATAAGGTTTCACGGGTACGATCAGCTGTGGGTCTTAGTCCTGATGAATCAATCACCTTGATTGATTTACCTCTCCATGATCCACCAATGATACGAACCTTACCAGGCGTCATGGCGCCCCAACCACAACAGTGACAATTTTATTAAGCTCTAGATTCTTTTTAAATGCAGCGATGACTTGCTCTTTTGTAACAGCCCTCAATTGAAGCGTCCATTGATCGAGGGTATCTAGCGGAAGCTCATTCCATGCAATGTTGGCAACGTTATCAAGAATTTTTCGATTGCTATCAATGCGTAGCGGGAAACCATTGATGAGATTATTTTTAGCTGCCTGCAACTCTTCATCGCTCGGACCATTTTCAATAAAGTTGCCAATGGTGTTTTTCATGACCTCTACAGCCATATCAGCTTGAGATTTTTGCGTTTGCATGCCCGCAACAAATGGTCCAATTTGTCTTCCTGGCGCTACATAGCTGTAAACACTATAGGCTAACCCTCTTTTTTCACGAACTTCCTTGACCAATCTAGACACAAAACCGCCGCCACCCAAAATGTAATTCCCCACCAACATCGGAAAATAATCAGGATCTTTTCTGGCAATGGCGGGCATTCCCATGGAAATATGGGCCTGTTGTGCCTCATGTGAAATCTTAATGATTTGATGATTTGGCTTTGATGAATCAAAACGATTCACTGCTGGGACAACTTGCGGTATTTTCTGACTCTCGGGTAAAGCAGCCATCAAACGCCCAAGGACTTGATCCACCTCAGACCTGCTGATATCGCCCACAATGGTGACTTTACTGCCTTTAGCAGCATATCTCGATTGAAAGAAATTCTTTAAATCATTTTGCTTAATCGCAAGTACCGTATTGACTTTGACTGAGCTCGCAAAAGGATGTTGGCCATAAATCTGACGATCAAACTCTTTGGCCAAAATCACTTCGGGCTTGATATCAGACTCCTTTATAGCAGCAACAGTTCTTTCTTGCTCACGCTTGAGAATCTTTACATCAAAAATTGGCGATCTCAGAATAGCACTCGCCAAGTCAATCGCATCATTCATTTTTTTTGCATCGCTTAATGAGCGCAAACGCATGCTTGAACGTTCAGCGCTGGCACTAAAGCTTAAATTAGCTCCTAAATCGGCCAAGCGATCTGCAATTTCCGCCTCTGTCAAAATTTGACCACCATGAAGCATAGCGCCCTTATCAATCATGCTTGCGGTCATTGAAGCTAGGCCAAGCTTTTCAGGAGGATCATTCACAGAACCTGCTGCCCAGTCAATTTGCAAATCAATCATTGGAATAGTTTTGGCTTCTACCAAATAAACTAGAGCACCGCTTGAATGTGTCCAATGCTGAATGACAGTGCTGGCTTGAGCCATAGAAATCGATAGCAGCATCCAGCATGAAGCAAATAGTAGTTTCATATCAATGCCTCATTCCTGTTGGAGATTGACGCAGAGCATTAGCTCCCTTATGGATTGGCTGAGGATCCAAAATCGCCACAGTCAATTGATCATCCACAAAATATTTCTTCACCACTTTTTGAATATCTGCCGATTGAACTTTTTGCACATTCAAAATCATCTCATCCAAGTGGCGCCAGGAAATACCATTCATTTCAGCAATTGCAATTTCCATGGCCTGCGCAAAGATTGAATCTCTTTTATAAATTTGTGATGAAACTAACTGCGCTTTAACGCGATTTAACTCAGCCTCAGTGACACCATTTGTTTTGATTTCTTGGAGTATTGCTTTAATTTTTTGCTCCATTAAATCAACTTTTTTACCTTTGGCTGGGCTCGCAGAAATTGTAAAAAGTTGAGGTCCGCGACCAGACATACCGTAGGATGCATCAACACTGTCGGCAATTCTTAAATCTCTCACCATCTGTCGATTTAATCTTGAATTGGCATGACCATCCAAGATGGCTGATAAAACACTTAAAGCATAAGGCTCAATATCATTCAAATGATTAGCCTGAATTTTAGGTACCTTCCATGCCATCGTGATATCAGGATTTTCAGCTGGCGCTTTCACCACAATTCTTTTGGTTCCAATTTGTGGAATTTCAATTTGAGGCTTTCGCTCTTTAACAGCGCGCGCTGGGATAGGCCCGTAGTATTTTTCTGCAAGGCGCAATACTTCTGAAGGAATCACATCTCCAGAAACCACCAAAACAGCATTGTTGGGGGCGTACCAATCGCGATACCACTCCAAAGCATCCTGATGAGTTAAGTTCTTCAAATCATCCATCCACCCTATGATCGGATTTCGGTAAGGATTATTAGTAAATGCCGTGGCCATGAGCTGTTCATACACAATTGCTTGAGACTGATCATCCGTTCTTAGACGACGCTCTTCCATGACCACTTGGATTTCTTTGGCAAATTCTTCTTTAGAAATTTGTAAATTAGCCATGCGATCCGCCTCAAGAGCCATCATTGCTGGCAAGTGACTTTTTTCTATTTGTTGGAAGTAGGCTGTGTAATCTTTACTCGTAAATGCATTATCTCTGCCACCTACAGCTGCCACCTTTTTTGAAAACTCTCCGGGCTTCAGATTTTTAGTCCCCTTAAACATCATGTGCTCAAGCACGTGCGCAACACCAGTTTTACCATTGACCTCATCAATGGAACCCGCGCGATACCAAACCATATGGGCCACAGTTGGCGCCCTATGGTCCTCTCTGACAAGCACTTTCATACCATTCGATAGCTGATACTCATGCGTATTAATTACTTTAGTGGCCTCTGTTTGAGCCAATGCATAACTTGAGAGAACAGTCATGCAAAAAAAAGTTAGGGTACGGCCTGCAAGGGTTGTTAATATGCTCATAATTAATTAATTGTATCGGTCATGTTCGGACTACGTAAAACCTTATCCAATCTATTTAATCTT
>CAYVBV010000039.1:0-11372 GCA_964449745.1 uncultured Polynucleobacter sp.
ACAAATACTCCTACATTAACCGCAACCGCAACACCTACTCGTACTTCAACACCAACATTGACTGCAACTAACACACCTACATTAACTGCAACAAGAACACTTACACCAACACCAACACAAACTTTAACCGCGACAAACACTCCTACATTAACCGCAACCGCAACACCTACTCGTACTTCAACACCAACGTTGACTGCAACAAATACTCCAACAACAACATCTACACCAACATTAACAGCCACGGCAACTCCAACGTTGACCGCAACAAATACTCCTACATCTACTCCAACGGCAACTGTTGAATATACTACTTATGAAATGCAACTTCTTAATTGTTGTGATGGAAGAAGTGAAACTACTAAATTAGTTTCGGTTCCATCTGCATATGGTTCAGAACTTGGAGGGTATACAATTATTCTTGATGGAGTATGTCAAACAATTAATACCGCTAACTTTATTGAGGAACCTGGTGATTATACTGTTACAACATTATATGGTGATTGTTCTTCATGTAATGATGTGGCACCTTGTCCTACACCAACACCAACACCGACAGAAACACCAACTCAAACTCCAACACCAACAACACCTGAGTATTGTTTCTTCTCATTAGAAGATAATTGTTGTGGTGAAGAAATATTCTATTATGGAAGTCAGGATACTAACGTATGTGAGTTTGTGTCAAATAATGGTGGATTAGTTGTTTATGTTACTGACCAAGGTGGTATATCTAATAATTGTTATACTTTAGTTAAATTAACAAGTCCTCCAACTTCATGGTCTGTATTTAACGGAAGCTTTGGTGTTTTAACATATGATAGATGTTCAGATTGTACACGTAATAATCCATGTACGTCATTCATTTCTACACCAACACCAACACCAACTCCAACAAGAACGGCAACACCTACGGTGACACCGACACATACGGCAACAAGAACGGCAACACCTACGTTGACAAGAACTCGTACTGCCACTCCGACACCGACAAGAACATTGACTCCGACTCAAACAACTCAATGTTGTACAATTAACGTTTCACACATTAAACAAGCGTGTCAAGTAGGTGGTACTTGTTGTATTAAAACATTAGGTGTTATTAAAGTTAATGGGGTACAAGTATATAGCTTCGGTACGGGTGCGGCTTGTGGTTCAACAACCAATACAACAATATCCGCTTGTGTTGGTGATATAATCCGTGTTGAAATTGGAGCGGTAGACCCACCAGCTCAGTGTTCATTGACTATATTCTATAGTGAAATTGCAGCTGATGTTCAGGGTAATTACATTTACGCACAATCACCTTCGGGACCTGGTGACCCGGCAACAACAAACTACAGTCAGTATACATTGAGTAGTTGTTCACCTAACAATATTACATTCTATTCTAACTGTTCTTAATAAATGGTTTGAATAAACTATTTATAGTGTAAAGAACCTTTATGGAATTTTTCATCAGACAAAATAGTGAATTACCGATTCTAAAGATGCAAGTGGTACGTGATGGTCGTACCGATGCATGGAAGATATTTGATGCAGATTTAGATAATGCAACAATTCGTTTCTCAATGAAAGATGAAGTGAACGGAATTCCAAAAATTTTAATGAATAATGCCTATATTGTGTCAAAAACAGGAACAAATATTACATCTCCTGTAGAATATTACATATATTATAAGTGGACACAAAGAGACACCAGAAAGAAAGGTAGGTTCATTGGTGAGTTCTCAGTTATCAATTCGATGGGTGAATTAATTGCCCCAATTAGAGAAACACTTTATATTAATATCATTTGACAAACTTAAAATAACCTGTTATACTTATCATAGTACAAGAGTAATCTCAACATCGTTGAGAGAATAATGTCTCAAAAAAAAAGTATTATGGTATCACAAACAGAAATTGAAGAGTTCCTACACGGAACCGACCCGGAAAAGTATATTGTAGCGTTAGAGTACGACTACTTATCATCTAAGATTTACAAAGTCATTCAAGACCCTATTCAGGGTAAACAAATTAAAACAGATAGTTTTATTCCCTTTGCGTGGGTCGGAGACCTTCATGGAAAAAATTTCTATAAGGGTGACAAACATGCACAGAAGATTGCGATGTCTGAAAACGGTATCATCATTGAGCGTTTGGAAACAATGGGTGATGAACGTTTGGAAAATGGATTAAAGTTTTTAGTTAAAACAACTAAAACATATCAAAACCTTGTTAACTTCTTTAGGAATGGTGGATTAGACCCCTGGTCACGAGATAATACCGATGACATAATGATTCTTCCCCCCGTAGAACAATACCTCGTACAAAGAGGTAAACGATTGTTTAAAGGGTTTGAAGAATACGATGAGGTTCACCGATTTGTATTTGACATCGAGACCACCGGTTTGAATGCTAAAACAGACTCTATATTCCTTATCGGAATGAAAGATAATAAAGGGTTTGAAAAGGTTATCTCAGCCAATGGTGGTGAAGAAGAAAAAGCAATGATTATTGAGTTCTTTGAAACCATTAATCGTTTAAAACCCACACTTATCGGTGGTTACAACTCAGCATTCTTTGACTTTCCGTTTATTTTTGAACGAGCAAAGATTTTGGGATTGGACATTAGAAAAATTGCCAAAACACTAAATCCGTTACAACCAATTCGTCAAAAAGAGGGTATACTGAAACTTGCGAATGAAATGGAACCATACACTCAGATTTTGATGTGGGGTTATAACGTATTGGATATTGCCCACGCGGTTCGTAGGGCTCAAGCAATCAACTCTGACATTAAGAGTTGGGGATTGAAATACATCACTCAATTCATTGGTGCTGAAAAAGAAAACCGAGTGTATGTTGAGGGTGGAAAGATTGGTAAGATATATTTCGATGATGAAGAGTATTACTTTAATCCAAAGACAGGAAAATATAAATTAGTTGGTTCTCCTGGTACAGAAAACCTTATGGAGCGTTTTCCAGGTCATTATGAAATAGTTCGTGGTTCTTATTTGATTGAACGATATCTTTATGATGATATATGGGAAACTATGATTGTGGATGAAGAATACAATCAAGCTAACTTCCTTCTTGCTAAGTTGGTACCCACGACATATGAACGTCTTTCGACAATGGGTACCGCGACATTGTGGAAGATGATTATGAGTTCATGGTCCTATAAAAACAACTTAGCGATTCCCGCAAAAGGTGAAAAGAGAAACTTTACTGGTGGTCTTTCTCGTCTATTAAAGGTGGGTTACTCACAAGATGTATTAAAACTTGACTACTCTTCACTTTATCCTTCAATTCAGTTGGTTCACGATGTATTCCCAAAATGTGACGTTACTGGTGCGATGAAGAGTATGTTGAAGTATTTCCGTGATACTCGTATCAACTATAAGAAACTGGCGGAAAAACACTATAAAGAAAATCCAAAACTTTCTTCACAGTACGCTCGTAAACAATTACCTATCAAAATCTTTATTAACGCATTCTTCGGTTCATTATCAGCACCACAAGTATTTCCGTGGGGTGATATGGATATGGGAGAACAGATTACCTGTACGGGTCGTCAATACCTTCGACAGATGATTATGTGGTTTATGAAACGAGGTTATCAACCCCTCGTAATGGATACGGACGGTGTCAACTTTGCGGTACCTGAAGACCGTTATACTTACAAATACATCGGTAAGGGACTCAATGGATTGGTTAAAGAGGGTCATGAATATGTGGGGACTGAGGCCGATGTTGCTGAATATAATGATATCTTCATGAGGGGTGAGATGGGATTAGATACTGACGGACAATGGCCGGCAACCATTAACGTAGCCCGTAAGAACTACGCTCTTTTGACTGATAAGGGTAAAGTAAAACTTACAGGTAATACCATTAAATCTAAAAAACTACAAACATATGTTGCCGAGTTCTTGGACAAAGGTCTTCGTATGTTGTTGGATGGTAAGGGTCATGAGTTTTTGGAATATTATTATGAATATGTGGATAAGGTCTTTAACAAACAAATCCCTATTGCCCATATAGCAAACAAAGCACGTGTTAAACAAAGTATTGCCGAATACAAACAACACATTACCAAAAAAACTAAATCAGGTTCTTTCATGTCTCGTCAGGCACATATGGAACTTTTGATACAGAATGATATACCTGCAGGTTTGGGTGATACGGTTTATTATGTGAATAACGGACAACGTAAATCACACGGTGATGTTCAGAAAAAAGGGACTGAAGTAACCATTAACTGTTATATGGTTAATGAAAAGGATATTGAAAACAATCCTAATTTGTTGGGTGATTACAATGTCCCAAGATATTTGGCGGCATTTAACAAACGTATTGAACCTCTATTGGTTGTATTTTCACCTGAAATTCGTGATGAAATTTTAATCGAAGACCCAAAGGACAGACCATTTTTCACTAAAACTCAATGTGAATTGGTTAAGGGTTATCCTCGTAGAAATGGTGACCAAGATACATTAGAAGAGGTTCTAACATTATCTGATGGTGAAGTTGATTTTTGGTCTAACGTAAAGATTGACCCATTCTACATGTACTTAGATGGCACCTTAGACTTGGTTGATACTGAATATGTTGAAAAGAACCGACTCATTATGAGTGGTTTAGCTCAATCGGTAAAGGATGTTTTTGTGTTTGAAGAGGATGAAGATTAAGAACCTTTTAATCCGTCAGATGACATTATATACCATCTATTCATAATAAATCTTAATTCAACACATGCTCCTTTTGAAAGAAAAATTTCAGAAAACTCATCATCAATAAGTTCTGAACTTATAACTAATGTGTTAGTTAAAGATTTAATAGTAATGTGTGTTGTGTTTTCGTGATTTAGGGTTAAAGTACATTCCCCAATATCTTTTACTATAATTGCAACCTCACCGTTAGATGTGTAGTGTTCATCTGATACTACGGTATATTCAGATACAACTCTGGATGTACCGTTAATATATTTATCCACAGGTATAGATTTAAAGATTGCCATAAAGTTAATTATATAACGTAAATCTGTCGAGGTAAAGCTCTGTATTGTAAAGACTTGTTAAGTTGTTCAGCAACATTAGCCTCTCTTTCCATCATTTTGTCAGGACGTAGTCTTTCTAAACGAGCCATCAATTCCTCTAATAATTTAGATTTTTCATCTTTAGATTCTGTTAATAAAGAATCGTACTCTAATTGTAATTCGCTGTCAGGTGTTTTAAGATTACCCTGATATTTTCCGCGTACTCGTCCTAATGTTTCTTTTACATAAGCAGTAAACCATCTACGAACCCATGTTTTAGCAGGTGAGTTTAATTCGTCCCATCTTAATCCTGAGATAGGTACATCTGAAGGTAATCTAACCACATCAGGGTTTGCATCCAAACAGTCATCTCTATCACAAGTATCATAATACCAATACCATACTCTGTAGTTATTATACTCAATATTACCGAAATCAAATTTACCACCAGGTACGTTGTATAAGTGAATTGCCTTTTTACCTTCAGGTAATGCCGTAATACGATAAGTTAATTCACCCGCGATAATTCTTCTTTTAATGTTAATATCTTGCATTCTTAATAAGATATCAAATGCTGGTGTAATAAAGTAACTTCCTGTAGTACCCATTTGTGAGAAACCGGCACCACCACCAAGACCTACACCACCAAATCCTCCAAATCCACCCATGAATGGGTCAAAGAATGCGGCATCTAATTCGGCTCTTGTAAACCACAATAATTCATTAATTTCACGACAAGCAGGTATTTCATATATTTGTTGGTTAGGAACCAAGTCAAAATAATCTTTCTTTAATACCCACGGACCACCAGCTTGTAAACCAACAATTTTAGAATATGCGTAAGTATATTGAGTTTCCCAATCCAAAGAACGAGTAGTAAACGCCCTTGTTAAAGATTGAGTATCTATATCCATACCATAAAGCGATGTCCATTGAGATTCGATTAACCAATCGTCCACATATTGAGAATAATCTTCAATAGATAATTCCAATAAAGAGTCCATCATTTCGTCCTCAATTTCAACACCACGAAGTGGAGCACCCAAAAGGTGACGGATTCTGGTGTAAAGTTTGTCTCTTTCTGTTCCTATGATAATTGCCATAATGCGGTTTTCTTAATAAATATTAGATTACCGCAGTTTGTATTACTTTATTAAAGCATCTTTTGGGAATACATAGTTACCATCAACTATTTCTGTATTACTATTATCGAACGCCACAGTACCCATTTTATCATTGTGAAAAACCAAATAATCAGTTTTATATGATTTTACATTACCAGTGTTGTATACGATAATTTTTCCATCTTCAGTTTCTTCGTAGTTTGAGAATGGTTTAATCTGTGCGGTTTTTGTTTCCCCATCTTTTGTAATGGTTGCATCAACACCACCCAACATATCATCGGTATTACCCAACTCACCCACTTTGAATACCTCATTAGTACCAAAAATCTTTTTAAGATTGACAACCGCCTTAATTTCTCTTTCATCACCAAAACGATTAGAAGTGTCTAATCCTGACATTAATTTTTTAAATGTTCCTGACTCGGGGTTAAAAATACGGTATCTAAATTCTGTAAGGTATCTAACCAATCTTCTTGTTTCTCTAATTTGTTGTTCTGGTGATTGGTCCACCATACTAATAGGGTCAACCCCCTGTCTTTTTAATACCTCATTAATGTCATTTACCAATGTACAAAACGCAGTGTAGTTGGTGTTTAATTTGTTAATTACGGAACGACCTTTAGTTTCATAATCATACACTCCTGACATTTCACCTGGTGCGTATTTTCCTCTGTCAAACCAAAAGTCAGAAAAGACTTCTTTTAGGATGTCCATAATAGCATACATATAGATTTTTTTAACTTCAGAATTTTTGTTGAAGATTTCTCTATATGTGTTTACCTGTGCTCTGTTACAACCACGTGATGCACCTTCTTTAATGATATTTTTAACTTCACGAGATTCATTCATTTTCTTTTTTGTCTTTGAATCAAACATAAAGTTTACAAAACTCCAGTTGATGACAGAAAAGAAATTTTTAACGTAGGTATCTCTTTTATTTTTATATTTTAGATAATAGGCGTGTTCCCATAGGTCTAATCCTAAAAGGGGGGTTCCACCGTTTGTAATAGTATTCATTAGTGGGTTGTCTTGATTATCGGTTGTCATAATTTTTATATCACCCGATTTAGTTAATACTAACCAAATCCAACCTGAACCAAATTTACTAATTGCTTTTCTAATAAATTCTTGTTTAAATTTATCAAATTCGCCGTATTTCTTAACTATCTTATCATAGACAGGACCTGTAGGTCTTTGTGGTTTTGGAGATAACATCTTCCAAAACAGTTCATGATTATATGCACCACCGGCATTATTTTTTACGGTATTATTAAATCTCGATATTCCTTTAATAATTTGTTCTAAATCTAAATCAGACTCTTTGTTTTTTTCTAACTCTTTGTTTAACTTTTCAACATAACCCTTGTAATGTTTATTATAATGAACATTCATCGTTTCTGGGTCGATAAATCTTGAAAGAGCTGAATAGGAATACGGAAGTTTTTCAACTTGTATTTTTTTCATTCTTTTTGTATTTTGCTCTTGAATTGATTGTGTGTCTACTGTCGGTGTATTACCGCTATTAATTAGGCTCTCCAATTCTTCAATTCGCTTTTTTTGCTTATTGAATTTCATATTTGTATTTTAACAATAAATAATCAAAAAGTTGTAAATGTCATCATCTAAATCTTGAAATGGAATTTAAAATTTCTTCCATGACCGTTCCTTTGTCTTCATTATCACCCATAACCGTTTCAAAAATATGTTTTTTCTTTGTTAGAATATCATATATAATACCCTCGATTGTGTTATCAAATAGAGGATAAAATATTGAAACGTTTGATTTTTGACCATATCTATATGCTCGGTCTTCTGCTTGGGCGTGGTCTGATGGTACAAATGATAAATCATTCATAATGGCGGCTTCAGCGGCGGTTAGTGTAATACCAACACCTGCAGCTTTCAAGTTTCCAACAAAAACTTTTACACTTTCATCTTCTTGGAATCGGTCAACAGATAGTTGTCGTGCGGGTTTGCTCATACTACCGTCTAACGCAACTGCGGACTTTCCAAAGTGTTCTTTTATTTGGTTTAGTGTGTCTGTAAAATTTGTGAATATAATTACTTTTTTTCCTTGTTCAACAATGTTCTCGGCAAGTTCAATGGTATGTTTAACCTTTTCTTGTGCCATAACCATTCTAACTTTCATCAATTTTGAAAATTGAACGGTAAGAGAAGATGACTCATCTGAGTTGTCATACCAATTATAATATTCACCCATAAGTTCTTCATAATCTTTTGATTTTAAATTAAGATAAACGGGGGTGATTATTTTATCAGGTAAATCTAAAATATCTTCTTTTAGTCTTCTTAAAACTTGTGGTTTGGTACGGTCCCTTAGTTCTTCCAAGTTGGATGCACCTGTTACGTTCCAAACCTTTCTATTACCAACTCTAAATTGATACCCCTCACAATATCTCATTACATATGCCATCCAATTATATGCTACGGGGGAATCAACCAAATCCAATAGATTGAAATAGTTCATTGGTCGAGATGTCATCGGAGTACCCGTTAATAACCAAACCTTACCGATTTTTTTACAAACATCATTAACAATCTTAGTTCTTTGAGCTTGTTTGTTTTGAATGTAGTGGGCTTCATCAACAACGACCAAATCAAACTTTGCGTTTAAAACCTCAGAGTTTTTTGGTTCTTTTGGTTCGTGGAAATTTTTTAGGATATCATAATTGATAATGGTAAAATCAGTTGGTTCCCATTTTTTACCCTCGATTACAGATGTGGGTCGGTCCGTATAGTTTTGAATTTCCCTTTGCCAGTTTAACTTTAACGATGCGGGACAAATGATTAGAACTCTTTTTGCTTTTACTTCTAATGCGGCAATCACGGTTGAGGTCGTCTTACCCAAACCCATATCATCCGCCAAAATAAATTTATCACTACCCACCAATTTTTCGATGGCTTCTTTTTGGTGACTAAGTGGTGGTCGGTTTGAATACTTTTCGTAATCTATGGTTACCTCTTTGGTTCTATTAGGTACGATTGCGGCTTTAGGTAACCAAAAGTCGTGAAGTTGTTCAGACTCAAATAACTTACCAAATATGTGATAGGATTTATCCTTTTCAACTAAAATCTTCTCAACGTAAATTTGTTCAGGTTGTTTTGTTAAAAGTTTGTCTTCCATCATTCTTTTTGCAAAGTACCCGTCAAGTGGAACCCACTTTCTTGCAATTTTTGGAACATAGGTATGAAAGTCCAAAATATAATCTGCCTGAGCTCTTGTCATCTTAAAATGCTTTTGAGTCTCAGACTTTTTCTTTATGGATAGGATATAATTATTATAACCCTCGTATGTATCTAATATACGTTGGGCACGAATCTCGGGGATGTTATTCGTAATATTATTTTGTTCCATTCACTAAGTTATACTAAAATATAATCAATTTTCTAATATTTATCAAGGATGGCTAAAAGAGTACCAATTACGCGTCTTAACAAGTTCTTCGCAGAAGAAGACTTTGACCTCGATATTGAAATGGGAAGAGAGTGGCTCAACGGAGACATGAACTTTACATTGGTTCTATACGGGGTGGACCAACAACGCACCATAAAGGATGATGTGTATGGTGAGGTAACATCAGACGGAGTACAATTTAAAGCTCCCGTTGAATTTAACGCGTTGGTTAGAATCGAACAAGCTAACAACAATTATATTGGTAATAGTAGAATATTACAAAATGAACCAGGTAATTTAGTATTTTCTGTTTATCACAAAGAATTAGAAGAAAAGAAAATTGAAATTAATTTGGGTGATTACATCGGTTATTGGATTAGAGAAAATGAAATTAGATATTATTCTGTAATTGATGCGGCAACACCCGATTATGATAATAAACACACATACGGAGGTTATAAGAGTTTTTACTACACTTATACATCAACTCCTGTATCACCTGACGAATTTAGAGGATTATAATGGCACTTCCTAAAAAAGTTAAAAAAACTCTACAGTTGGTTCCACCTAAAACAGGATGGGAAAGAAGAGAACAACTTCTTGAATATATCAACGAAGACGGAACATATCTTCCTAAGTCAGTATTACATGCCGATTTAGATAGGGGGATGTTGGATTTTGTTAAAGATGATATCAAATTAGTTGTTGATGGAAAAACAATACCCTCTATTGATTTAATTATTACAACTCAGAACTGGGCTCAATTTACTCAAACTTGGAATTTTGAAGATTTAAATGGTAACCCAACACCACCATTTATCACAACCGTTAGACAACCAGAGGTTAAATACGGTTCAACACCATCACTTCAGTATACTATTCCAAATAGAAAACAATTCTATTACGCCAAAGTTCCAACTTGGGACGGCCAAAGAAAAGGTATGGATATCTATAAGATTCCACAACCAGTTCCTGTTGATATTACATATAATGTTAAAATTATTTGTAATAGAATGAGAGAGTTAAATCAGTTTAACAAAATTGTTTTACAAAAGTTTAGTTCTCGTCAGTCATATACATTTATTAAAGGACATTACGTACCACTTATATTAAACAATGTTTCAGATGAATCTGTAATGGATGTTGATAAGAGAAAATACTACATTCAAAATTATGAATTCCTTATGATGGGATTTTTAATTGATGAAGAAGAGTTTGAAGTTGCACCTGCAATATCAAGAGCTTTAACTATGTTTGAAGTTGGTACACGAACAAAAGCAAGAAAAGCCGAAATTTGGCCACCGAGTAATCAATTTGAATTAAACATTCAATTTTTAAATTCCGTAACAACAATTAGCGAATTGTTTAATTATACAGCTGACCTAAATGTTGGAGATACAGAAAATGTAGACAGTTATTCTGTGTATTTAAATGACAACTACATTGGGGATGATATTACGTTAATTCAAATTACAACAAATGATAGACTAAGAGTTGAGGTTGTAAAAATTGACAACTCAAAGGATGCGGTACTATTCACAACCGCAACATTAATTTAATTACTCACCGTATATATCTTTTTTTTCTTGACAGTTTTGAAGGATTAAATTTTCTAAAAACTTATACATCTTTAAACCCCTTTTATCACAATAGGTTTTAAGGGTGTTATGAACCTCAACAGATATTTTTAAATTTTTAATCTCTTTCATAGTAAGGTAGAAAAAAGGCAGAAAAAAATCATACCATATAATAAATATGTTGCCAGAGTAAATGTTCTTTACGATTTTTCTAAATATTTATCATTAAAATAAAA
>CAYVBV010000039.1:11472-15888 GCA_964449745.1 uncultured Polynucleobacter sp.
ACGGTTTCACAAATGTTAATCAATATTTAGATACAGATGGTAATATCGAATCTACTGCGGTTTACACTGCAGACACTATGGATGTATGGTATTACGGAGCGTTTGAACCTACATCAGGTGACGACTATCAAGGTATTTCATTTAACGCTGTTATGGGTTCTGACTTTATCGAGAGTCCGGCAACAGAATTTAGTGGTACACTTTCAGGTACCGTTTTAAACTGGATTGCAACTGCATATACGGAGTATAATGATGTTGTCGTAGCGACACTCCGTTCACGTGGTTTAAATTCAAATACTGACGGTGGACCTGTTTATACCGTAACCGGTATGACTGACGTTATCATGGATTGTTCAGGAACATATGCTAATGTTCAGAAAAACCCATTTGCACCATTTGCAATTTCAGGTGTAACATCAGCAGGTGATAACTTCTCATTCCAAACATCATTCACTGTAAGTGATACAAATTACCTTCCAAAAGTATTTGGTATGAGTAATTTTGCTAAACCAAGTTCTGAAGTACCTTTGTTCTTAGAAGAAGGTTTATACTCATTATTGACATGGTCATATAGAAAAGGTTACATCAGAGGATTGAATTGTGATTTGATTTCTTTACCATCGGCAAGAAACGATGCTGGTACTAACACATCTATTGGTTGGTATTTGGAGCAATATCAAACACCATCTACACCTTATGTTGTATCTGAACTTCGTGGTACTACAGTAGACAGATTATTTAAGTTTATCTTAATTTCTGACGGTAACGCGGCTAACCAATTGGTTAAGATTTCTTTGGCTAATATGTCATTCGGAAATAATACATTTGATATCCTTGTAAGAGATTTCTACGATACAGACGCAAATCCAGTTGTTCTTGAAAAATTCACTAACTGTACTATGGACCCATCTGAAAATGGTTACGTAGCTAAAAAAGTAGGTACAGCTAACGGTGAATTTGAATTGAAGTCTAAATTCATTATGATGGAAATGGACGAAGATGCTCCGATAGATGCACTTCCTTGTGGTTTTGAAGGTTATAACTATAGAGAATACTCAGGTGCTAAATCACCATTCCCTGTATATAAGACTGAATACTACATTCCTGGTCAGGTTATCTATAACCCACCATTTGGTAGTCCAATCTTAGCTGCAGGTGACCAAGTTAGAAGAACTTACTTGGGTATTTCAAATACAGTTGGTATTGATTTCGATTATTACCAATATAAGGGTAAACAAAACCCAACTGATTTACAAACGGCAACAACTTCAGACCCTTGGAACTACAAATCTCAAGGTTTCCACATGGACTCAGGAGCAACTGTTGTATTGATTTCAGGTGGTTATGTAACTGACGGTGAAGCGGCGTTCCAATGTGGTGATGCATCATTCCAAACAGACCCAACATCACAGTCTAACCCATACTACAGAACATTTGCTAGAAAGTTCACATTATTGGCTCAAGGTGGTTTTGACGGATGGGATGTATACAGACAGTGGAGAAGTAACCAAGACACATTTAGATTAGGTGGTTCAGGATACTTGGCAGGAGCAGCTCCTTCAATATCTTACCCAACAGCAACAGGATGGGGTCAGTTCAAACAAATCACAGTTGGTGATGACTCAGTAAACTGGGCAAACTCTGACTACTACGCATACTTGTTAGGACAAGATACATTCTCTAACCCTGAGGCTGTAAACATTAACGTGTTTGTAACTCCAGGTATTGACTATGTAAACAACTCTAACTTAGTTGAGGCAGCAATCGATATGGTTGAAACAGAAAGAGCAGACTCAATCTACATCTGTACAACTCCTGACTACAACATGTATGTTTCAAATACCGCTAACTTCCAAGGTGACTTCATCTACCCACAAGAGGCAGTTGATAGTTTGGAAGAAAGTGGTATTGACTCAAACTATACGGCTACTTACTACCCATGGATTTTGGTTAGAGATAGTGTAAACAACACACAAATCTACATTCCACCAACATCTGAAGTTGTAAGAAACATCGCGTTGACGGATAACATCGCATTCCCATGGTTCGCAACTGCGGGTTACACAAGAGGTATTGTTAACTCAGTTAAAGCTCGTAAGAAGTTAACACAAGAAGATAGAGATACTCTATACGAAGGTAGACTTAACCCAATCGCAACATTCTCTGATGTTGGTACGGTAATTTGGGGTAACAAAACTCTTCAGGTTAGAGAATCTGCACTTGACAGAATCAACGTAAGAAGATTGTTGTTACAAGCTCGTAAGTTGATTTCAGCGGTGGCTATCAGATTGTTGTTCGAACAAAATGACGAACAGGTAAGACAAGACTTCTTAGACGCGGTTAACCCAATCTTAGACTCAATCAGAAGAGATAGAGGTTTGATTGACTTCCGTGTGACAGTAAGTTCTTCACCTGAAGACATGGACGCTAACCAATTAGTTGGTAAGATTTACTTGAAACCAACAAGAGCGTTAGAATACATCGATATCGAATTCTTGATTACACCAACAGGTGCATCATTCGAAGATATCTAATAAGTAATATTTAATAAATAAGGGGGGAGTAATTTCCCCCCTTTTAGCCTTTAAAAACAAAAAATATGGAGTTCAAAAAATCAGCATTAAGAGAATCTTTAGAGTTAAAGTCAAATAACGTAGAGACTTTTTCAAAAAAACCACAGAACATAGTTATGACTGAAGCTCAATTAGAGAGATTAATATCTAAAATCTCAAAGGAAAAAAATGATTAAAAGAATCGTTAAAGAGTTTTACGAAGAAAAACTTTTAAGGGAAGGTTTTGACGAAGGGGGTAATCCCGATTTAAAATATTATGCCTTTGATTGGGACGATAATATTTGTGTAATGCCAACACACATTATATTGTTAACAGACCAAGATGACGAAATTGGTATGTCAACAGAAGATTTTGCCGAATATAGAATGGAGATTGGAAAAGAACCATTCGAATATAAAGGAAAGATGATTGTGGGTTATGCTGAAAACCCATATAGAAATTTTGGTATTATGGGGGATTCACAATTTATTGTGGACTCTATGATTGCTGAAACGGGTCCGGCTTGGAATGACTTCGTGGAATGTATCAACGGTGGTTCCATCTTCGCAATTATTACTGCGAGGGGACATAACCCTAATACATTAAAAGAAGCGTGTTACAATTATATTGTCACCAACCATAAAGGTATCTCACAAAAAGAGTGTGTTGACAATTTAAATCGTTTTAGAGATTTATCTGATGAAGTGGGTGATTCACAATCGGATATTATTATGGCTTATTTAGATATGTGCAAATTTTATCCTGTAACTTTTGGGGAGGGTAGTGCGTCCAATCCTGAGGTGGGTAAGATTAAAGCATTAAGAGAATTTATTTCTTATGTTAAGGAAATGAGTCAGAGATTGGGTAAAAAGGCGTTCTTCAAAAATGATGTGAGAAACAATTTTGTACCCCAAATTGGATTTTCTGATGATGACCCTAGGAATATTGAGAAAATTAAAGATTTCCTAGACCAGGAAAAACCAGATATATCAGTAAAGACTTATTTAACTAAAGGAGGAGAAAAGAAAGAAGTATAAATTATTTATTTAAGTTCTAGTTCTGGATGTATAATCACATTTTTAAAAAATAAGTAAATAGAAAAATTTTCAAACAACGCACTATTTATAAGAAAAATAAACGAAACTAAAAAAACAAAAATACAATGGCTGATTTATTAATGAAAATGCCTATTCCTTACGAGCCAAAACGTAAGAATAGATTTATCCTAACTTTCGATTCATCGTTAGGAATTAACTCTTGGTACGTAGAGTCAACATCACGTCCACAAGTAAGTATTAACCCTGTGGAGATTCCATTCTTGAACACTTCTACATACGTAGCGGGTCGTTTCACTTGGAATACCATTAACGTTACCTTCCGTGACCCAATTGGTCCATCAGCGTCACAAGCACTTATGGAGTGGGTACGTTTACACGCTGAGTCGGTAACAGGTCGTATGGGTTATGCTGCAGGTTATAAGAAAAATATTAACCTTGAAATGTTGGACCCAACAGGTGTCGCAGTAGAAAAGTGGATTTTACAAGGAACTTTCCTAACTGACGTTAACTTTGATTCATTAGGTTACTCAGATGACGGTATCGCAACAATTACAGCGACACTTCGTCCTGACAGATGTATATTGGTTTACTAATATACTATTTACGAAAAATTTAGTTTCTTTATATTTAACCATAGGGACCACCCTATGGTTTTTTTTTGAATTATGGATAATGTAACACAATACGGACAAATGGACTTTAATCTACCACACGATGTGGTGGGTCTTCCTTCGCAAGGAAAATTTTATAGAAATAAAAAATCATCATTAAAAGTTGGTTATCTAACCGCTGCTGATGAAAATAT
>CAYVBV010000040.1:0-15648 GCA_964449745.1 uncultured Polynucleobacter sp.
CCTTTGTTCATCACCATCCTTCGATACGACGGATCACATCGATCTCTTTGGTCATCATGTCCAGGTTCTTGTGCCCAGTGGCATAATGGTGTTTGAAGAATCGGCTCTGTTCTGCGTCAAACTCTGCGATGGGCATGCCCAATCGGCTGCGTAACAGTTGCCCTTCCCGGGCGGCAATCTCTTCGGGGTCTCGGCCTTCCACCATGCCTTCCCAGATGGCTTTGAGTTCGTCAAAGTCTTGCACACGACGATGATCCCATTCATGTATCATGGTCATTGTTGTGCCGAGTCGTGCTCCAGCGATGGCCCAGATGCCGTTTTCCACATCACGACCCACGGTCTGCCAGATGCAGAGGTTGTCAAAGTTGCGCCGTTGCACTGAGTCATCAAACTCTTGTAGCGTGGGCTTGCGGCCTTTGTCTAAGCACATCTTGACGCCTTCACGGAAACCAGCACGCCATGCTTGGTACGGGCTACCATTGGGGTAGGTGGTTGAGTAGCAGTTGTGCATGGCAAAGTATTTGGGTTCGAAACAGAACTCCACTGCTGTGCGATCACTGCCATCTGATGCTTCGTGGGTTTTCATGTCTTCCACGAACCGCTTGCTCCACACACTCATGCCACCATTGCCATACATGAGTCCGTTGATGTGATTGCGGGCTTTCCAGCGCCAGGCGGCATCGGCTTCGTCTTCGCCTACGGCCAATTGTAGATTAAAGAAGTCACCGTCGGGCAAGTTGTCCCCGTCGATGAGCACAAAAAACTCTGTGTCGGACTTGGCAGCAGCGGCCTTGTGTGCGGCGTCGGAGCCTTTGACCCCATCCACTCGCTTGGCCCAGGGCACCATGTTCTGTATCTTGATCCAGAACGCTTCCTTCTGTGGCTCGTCGTAACTGAGATAGATGCAATCTATGTCTGCGACATCAATGATTCTTGAAGCCATATGTTTCTGTTTCTCCTTGATATGTTTCATTGTCTCTGACTACGATACTGGCATGATTCTTTACCACTGTGTAGCCCGAAACTCCGCGTGTGAGTTCGCTGTGGTGTTCAAAATCATCTTCGATCTTTACCAATTTTCCCCCGCGAACTCTTAGATGCAAGTAGTCGGCACGATCGTAAGTCTCTCTGTCGATGGCTATATAAACACCTTCAGGATGCCCCGACGATGACATAAACAAAGGCACTCCGGCTTCGTCGTGATAGAGTCTGTATTCAATATCACAGACTTGGGGTTCCTGTATGTGCGCCAGTGCTTCTAACAGCGCAGGCAGTTCTTGATCATTTTCCATCTAAGAAACTCTTGATCTGATAATGAAATGGGTGATATTGATTGACATTGTTGACTCTTATCATGTCTTGGTCATGTTCTGTTATCACATGATCCATCCAACTCTGACTGTCGTTCCAACCTTGTATGGCTGGTTTCATGTGCGTGAAGTTGATGAAATCCAGGCTGGGCACGGAACAATGTTCTACTCCAATCAATTTGGCTGCTATCGCATAAACCACATCTGTGGTGGGTTCATCGTCGCGACAGTCTGTCAAACACTGATCTCTGATCACATCCCAATTATGGAATATGTCTCTGGCTACGCTGAAGAACCTACTGGCTGTAGAAGAGAATCTAAAATACATGAGACCATTGTAGAGATCTGGTAAACGATTGGCGTCAAACACACGGCGATATTTCCTGCTGGGCGATACCCGACCAAGGTAATCGCGGCAACCATGACTCAACAAAATCTCTTTCAATCTAAGAGCCGACCACCAATGGTCAATGCTACGAGTAAACAAAAGATCACTCTCAACTTTGATCGTTTCCTTGAACGGTGTCAACCAAAAAGCCTGCCATTCGTTGGCCAATTTCCAATTTGTCTCTTGGGAATAATCGTGTTCCAACACGATCACATAATCAAATGCTTGTTTGCAGGCTTCGGTTTGTGTTTCTGGAAAAGTTTTTTCGTCGACAATGACCGCGCACCTATTGATGCGCTGTGTATTTTTAATATTTATGGCTTGCAGATATGCAAGGCGTAGGTAGTCAACATCGGCATTGTTTTGTGCAAATGTCAGGAAACCCTGCTGTTCTTGATGTGGCTGTTTACGCACAGGCTGCCTCTACTATTTCGCCAAATCTGTCACTCTGCAAGAACTTTTTCCCCAACACATGTACGTCCTGGCGAGGTAACACCAGTGCTGTTTCATCAAATCGCACGATCATGCCATTGGGCTGTAGTTCTATGTCATTGATGGATCCTTGTAAAGTCGTCATGATCCAAGGAATCTGTGTGCGCGAATCTTCGCAGTATCCGTTGAGCATTCTATCAGCGATGGTAAATGCATAGTCATTGCGATAGTTAGTGTGTGATATATTATACAAAGATCGATAGTAAGAATAATGATCTTGCACTCGCCCGACCATGTCAAACAACAGGCGTGCTTTCTCGGTTTTTTCAAATACCACAACCGTAGCCCAGGACGTTTCAAAACTGTACTCGCCGAGTCGGTCACCCACGACGTTACTGGGCAAAAATATGTTATTGCGCATGATGGCATAGTCACTGACTGTGTTCATTACCATCGACAAGCGATCATCAAATACTAGATAGTCGGCATCAATCAACAATGTCACATCATAGGGACTTTCATCAAAGGCCGAAAATCTTCCTTTGTTGTTCCATTCGACAAATCTTGTGTGCTCAGTGGAGTACCGTTGGTTTGTGGACTGTGATTTCTTTTCTACCACAGTGGTTGGAATACCGAGATGGCGTTCTATTAGTCGTGCCGAACGACCGGCTATCATCGAATAGTCGGTCTCGTTGGTGTTGCTGGCGAAGATCAGTGCGCCTTTAGACTTTTCTGATTTTGCGTAAGTCATTGTGCCTTTGGTGCCAACTGTTCATCACTGAACGATACCGCTGTCGGCATTGATCAAGTAGTTCATCGCGATTGACTTCGATGGGATTACCGTAGACATCTTCTAGAAAAAGACTGGGGTCAGGCCAAGTGGCCAAAAACGACAGCAGTTCTGTGGTCACCAGAAACATACCGTTGTTATAGGTCAAGTGTAACTCAGTTGATATCTTTTCTTTGAGTGCCTGCCGGTTAATCTGGTAATCTGTGGACTGCTTGATCTGGCTGACTAGATTTTCGATTGTGCTCATAGAGTTTAGTATAACATATTTTTTTGAGAAAAAAAAGCGGCCGAAGCCGCTTTTTTATAGATCGAACACCAAAATTACGAGAATGTGGGTGTGCCCCATGTACTTGTGAGATTGGCAGTTTCGGGAGGACGGATAGTAAACTTGGAAGTGATTGTCACGTTTACTTCGTCGTTGAATGACGAGTCGGCAGCAGTATCGTTCATGCTCATGGTAAAGATCAACTGTGTACCAACGTCACCGTTGGAGCCTTGTACACCATTTGTACGGATGCCAACTGTAAACGAGTTTGAACCATAGTCTGCTGTACCAGAACTAGAAGTAACACCAACGATATCACGGTTAGTGGTTCCTGCGTTCCAGTAGCCGTAACCAGTGGCTGCCAATTGGCTGCCGCCGCCTGTGCCGCCACGGCTGTTTGTTGCGGCGCCCACTGTCACAGAAGCCATTTTGGTCTGGATCAAAGATACCCAGTCGTTGCCTTTGGTGTTGCCGGCATTGTTGGTGGCAGTAAAGTTAATGATAATCTTACCACCAGCATTGAAGAAGTAACGTGCTTGGTCAGCACTGCCAAACGTCACTGTGCGTGTGAAACTGGCAGTCGAGGACGAAGTGTAGTTGTAAGTCGATGAGCCTTGGTTAGCAACGTCGGTGCCATTGCTGGCTGCGTTCAGACGATTGTTATAGGCATCAGTGATCTTTCCGCTCATGGCCGAAAGATATTGAACAGTGGCACCTGCTGTGGGAGCCGAAATTTTCGATCCGCTACCACTTTGGTGTGAGAGGATCGAGTTGAGTCGAGAAATCAGTGTGGACCATTGTGTGGCAGTAACTACGTCGTTACCACCTGCAACAGTAGAGAGGTTTGAACTCTGACCATAACCTTTGTCACCAGAACCAACACCCCAAACGGAGTTGATGTTGGCAATGCTATGATTGACTGATGCGCCACCTTGTACAAAGGTATTATAGTCTAGAGCTTGGATGAGACCGCCGGACGAGTATGACATTTTTGCTTTTTTCCTTACGAATTCAGTTTAACTATCGCTTCGATAACGCCTTCGCCTTCGGTGGCTTTGGATACCAAAGCACGACCAATCACGTTCCATGGGGTTATCTCTTCTTTTGATCCGGCCCTGGCTAAACCATTTCCTGCCGAGACCAAACGATCGCCTTTGTTAATACGACCAACTACGCGAACCGGGACCCGTCCACTAACAGCAACCGGGGGGTGTGTTTGATCGCTACCAGCAGCGGCATTCATGAGATACGCTGCTCTTGTACTTATCACACCAAACACAGATTCGCTTAATTCTTCGCCTACTTTAGTGATTTCGGCTGCGCCGCCCAGTTCAACCACAGTTCCTGCGTCATAGGAAGTGTCTGCATGGAATCTTTCAGCCAAGTCAGCGTACTGTGCTTGGATAGCAGTTCCGTTAAATGTTGTAGCATGGATGGTATTGAACTTGTGTGTGGCATTGCCCAGTGTGTAAACATTGTTGGTGGCCACACGGATGTTGCCAGTGATTTCGTTGGTGCCATCACGCTTGAGATAGGTGCTCAACGAAGAACTCAATGTTTGCAGATTGCCGGCTTGTCCAACAATGCTGGTTACCAGATTGTTGACTTGTGCATCAACGTATTGCTTGTTGGCCACACCCATGGGCGAAACTGGATCTGCTGTGACCACAACCTGGCCTGGGCGATCCACTGGCGACACAGAGAACAACTTGGTGTTGGTATTGTTGACTTTGGCATAAAAGTCAAGGCTGCTGTTGTTCACTGTGTTAGTGATTGCCGCAGAACCTGTTGTAGAAGTAATTGTGACGTCGTTGTTGAGACCCACTGTCAGTGTATTGCGAACCACTTGTGGGTATGTAAATGTGTTGGTATTGTCTAATCTTGCGTAATTGGCTGCAAGTACGCCGCCCAAACTCAATGAGTTGTTGGCATCGCCCCAATAACGCAGTCCCGAAATAGCCGAACTGAGGTTAAAACCAGGCTTGATCGAACTGAATCCTGGTGCGGTGGCTGTGTTTAACGGAGTGAATTCAGCGTCGCGACTCAGGATGGCAGTGAGTTGGTTGTTAACGAAGAACTTGACAACTACGTGGGTGGCTTGTCCCGGTGTATTGTCAGCAATGATATCGGCCACTGCACCAGTCTGACCGGATGTGGCGGTAAACGCAGGACCTACAGTTACCCAAGCGGTGCCTGAGTAGACTTTGAGTTGGCTGTTGGCTGTGTCCCACCAGAGGTCACCGACCACAGCCTGTGGAGGCGCACTCGACGAACTCATTGAACTGGAAATCACTTTCCAGATACCGTTGCCAGGTGTTGTTTCGAAGTAGACCTTTAGCAGTTTATTGGAATTATCCCACCAGAGTTGGCCCGAGACAGGATCGTCGGGGCTGGTAGTGTTGCTAAAGTTCTCCAGCAGTTTTACGAAATTCTGGTTCAAAAACACACCGTAGCCGGGGAAGTTTTTACCAATTAGCGTAAGGCTGGTACTCGCGGTATCAGTGGTACCGTCAATGATAGTGGTTAACGTGGTACCATCTGTTTTCGTGATCGTATAAGCCATTTAAAATCTCCGTTATTTCCTTTATTTATGCGTTTTGATCATTGATAACGGAACCAAAAATCTCCGTTTTCCCCTTGGGAATTCGTGGGCGCTGATGTGCTAACAAACTTACTGCTGCCTTGCCAGAGCCCACTTTCCACTGCTGTACGCACAAAATCCACGGTGGCTATTTGCTGTCCAACTGCGCTCAATGCAGGGGTTGGGGCCAGTGGTACACCCGTCAATGTCGGGCTATTTTTATCTGCTTTGGTGCTGAGTCCATCATCGGCATAAGCACGGAGTTGTGCGTAAATGCTGTTTGAGTTTTCGTTGTTCAAGCCCAACTGTTCGTCAATGTAGGCCTTGCGCAAAGCGTCTTGGGCCATGACAAAACCGGCTGTGGCGATCTGCGTGGTATCTGTGCCTTGAGCAGGAGTCGGGGCACGTGGCACGCCTGTGAGAACAGGGCTGTCGATGTTGGCTTTGGCTGAAAGTTGATCGTCCATTGACGAAATTTGGGAACTCAGCCCAGCAATAGACAACATGTTGTTGTCGGCAATGCTTCGTACCAGAGCAACTTCCTGGTCGGTGTAATCTTTGGCTGCGGTGAATCTAACGTCAAGGCTGTTGACCAACGAATCAATCTCTTGATCAACATAATTTTTATTTGTCAGCGAGCCCGGTAGTGTGGGGGCCACACCTACTTCAATTTGTCCATCGGCTTTGATAGAAACCAACACTCCATCATCGTTGCCGATCAGTACATCTTGATTGTTGGTTAGAACTAAATTTCCCGAACTATCAATGCTTACCTGTGCCTGGCCCGACAGTGTCAGCGATCCTGCCACCGACAAGTTCTTTTCAAAGTCTGTGTCGAGATCTTTTCTGGCGTATTGCTCAGCATCAACTCCGCCCAACTTGTTCGAATCAGCAACTGTTCCGTGGAATGTAAATCCCTGTTCTGTCAACAAAGGATTGACATTGATACCCATTTTGATATCGCCGTCAACATATCCAACATCAGGATCGGCCCAGGTGAAATCACTGGTATGGCTGATCACTGCAACAGTGAGATCTTCGGCAGATATCTTGGACACCAGTCTAGGTGTTCCTTCGGTGTCAACGATATGCTCAACAGTGATGCCTGACTTGCCATCAACTCGAGAAAACGCTGGGGCTATCAAGATCCACTCGTTGCCATCGTAGACTTTGAGTTGGTCGTTGCGTGTGTCCCACCATTGGTCTCCAATGGCTGCCAGTTCTGGCTCTTCACCCGAAACAGTTGTGGGAATAAATGGCTTGAATCCGTCGCTGTCTTTGACTTTGAGCACACGCTCTAGTGTGTCGTACCAGAGTTGACCAACTTGGGCTCCCACTGGTGGTATGTCAGACGCAAAATTTTCCAACAGCGCCAGGAAATTTTCATTGACTACTTTGCCATAACCTGCGTAGTTATAGCCAGCAAAGGTCAAAGGCAGATTTTGGCTCTTGGTGCCATCTGCCAGCGACATTAGTAAATTACCGTTACTGCGTCTGATATCCATGATTTTATTCTCTTAAACTATATTTAGTTGCCAAAAAGGCCATTGTTGGTAGCAACAACAAAATCCTCTGCTTCAACGCTCAGTGATTTCCATTGTCCCCCGACCTTTGTCCAAGCACCTGTTATAGGGCGCCATGTTCCCTGTTCTTTGACCCAGGCATCTGTGACATCGCGCCAGGCACCATCAACTTTGACTTTTCCAAGTCCGTAGAGATCAAACTCTAGCACAACTAGTCCGTTACCGCCCGATGCACCAGTGCCGTTTCCGCCAAGGCCTGCAGGGCTGGTCCATATACTCAAATTTGTTCCTTGGGGATTTATACCCGAGCCCGGAACACCGCCGGCGCCAGTGTAGCCTCCGCGACCGCCATAGGAGTTATCGGGACCATAAGTGCCGCCAGCACCCCCTTGGTAGCCCCCGCCTCCGCCTCCGCCACCACCACCATCGCCGGGCATATCAGCACCCTGGGCTCCTCGAGTGCTAGTGCTTGGTGAATACACAGAAAAATTATAAAAATCGACATACAAAACTGTTTGATTATCAACTACCAAATAACCATTGTTTATATAGGAGCCCCGACGATATTCAAGTCCATCTTTAAAATATGTATTTTCGGTACCTATCTCATCGATTAAGGGGTCCGAATCTATGCCCCCATTGAGATAGACAGACGTATATTTTTTACTTGGAGATTCTGGTAACCAGTACACTATCCAACCGGTAAAATTTTGATCAACAAAAAATTGATTATATGTTTCCCCGGGAACCAACGAAACAGAATTAACAAATGTACTTGGACTAGTGGGAGAATGTGAATTAGAACCCGATGTGGCTGCACGATTGTTGCTGCCACCACCGCCTCCAGCGCCGCCTCCGGCAACAGACACAACGGAACCGTTGACCAGTAACAGAGACGCTCCTCCGCCACCGCCACCGCCGCCGCTCCAGCCCGCTCCCCCGGCATTACCACCACGGCCGCCGCTGTAACCTTGAAGACTATATCCACCGCGGCCCGAGCCGCTGCTGGTACCCGATGAGCCGCCCCGGCCGCCTTCGCCAATGGCGATTCTCAATGTGTCGCCTGGGGAAACCGTCAATGTGCCAGTACTGTATGCTCCAGAGGCACCGTTTCCGGCTGGTCCGTTTCCGTCAACACCGCCGCTGGCGCCACCTGCTCCCCAGAGGTAGTAGGAAATGGTTGAACGAACCCCATCGGGGATCGTCATTTCATAGACACCAGGACTTGGAAATTTTTTAACGATTTTTTGGGGCATCGCCTACATGCCCCTTAAGAGTTGAGTCGTACTATGGCTTCGACTGTGCCTTCATCCAGAGACGATTTGTTTTCAAGACTGCGACCAATCACATTAAGACCAGTGATCTCATGTCGCTCGGCACCACGAGCCAAACCGTTACCGGCACTGATCAAGCGTTGACCTTTGCGTACTGCGCCAATGACTCTAACTGGAACCCGTCCACTGATGGCCACAGCAGGGTGTGTGACGTCTGTGCCGGCCCCGGCATTCATTAGGTGTGCAGGTGCTGTGGAAATAACACCAAACACTTCTTCGCTGCCTTCTTCAACAGCAGCAGTGATTTCTGCTACGCCACCCAAGGCTACCACTGTTCCGGGAGTGTACTCCTGATCAGCATGGAAGCGTTCCGCTACGTCAGCGTACTGTGCTTGAGTTGACGTACCGTTAAATGTTGTGGCATATACTGTGGAAAATTTGTTTGTGCTGGATCCTATATCGCCTGTGCCCGATGTACCACTCTTGGTCACAGAACCCAATGTGACTCCAGCAAAAGTGGGCGAAGCATTGGTGGCCACAGACTGACCAATAGACACCGTGGCTCCTGAAACAGTGACTCCTGTGCCTGCTGATAAACTTATAGAAATCGCACCAGTGGACGAATTGTAACTGATGCCAGTACCGGCACTCAATGCTGCTCTAGCAGAAGCAACAGTGGTATATCCTGCGCCGTTTGTGAGTTGATTGTTGTTGGTGGGTATAGTTGGCTTGTTTAAGAGATCTGCATATTCGCCGCTGGTGGCCACTGTGGCCAATGTTGGTGCATTAACGAGATCGTTGTAGTCACCGCTGTAGGCCACATTGCCAAAGTCCTGACTGAACTGTGCAAGATCCTGGATGGTAGCGTAACCTTCGTCATTGGTGAGTTCCGAAACAAGAGTAGGAATAGTGGGTCTGTTGGACAAGTCGTTGTAGTCGCCCGACGTTGCCACAGCGGCAAATGTTGGCACGTTGACAAGGTCGTTCCAGTCGCTGCTGCCAGCATCACCTTTGTCGCCTTTTTCGCCCTTGTCGCCTTTTTCACCCTGGATACCCTGTGGACCAATTGGGCCAGTGAGACCTTGAGGGCCTGTGGCACCAGTGGGACCTGCAGGTCCAGTGAGACCTTGATCGCCCTTGGGGCCTGTGGGTCCTTGTGGTCCTTGTGGTCCTGCTGGACCTTGTATACCTTGTGCGCCTTGTGGTCCAGTGGGGCCTGCTGGTCCGATGGGACCTTGTGGACCGACTGGGCCTGTGGGGCCTGTGGGTCCTCGTACCTGACCCACGTTGTTAAATGTTACACCGTCCCAGACATAAAGATCACCATCGATGAGGTAGCCGTCACCCAAGGTGTTGTCGTTGATGGGTAAATTTGCTGTAGACGAATATGAACCTAAAATCGTAACTGATGTACCGTCGTTGCCCGCAGGACCGGGATCGCCTTGGTCGCCTTTGTCACCTTTGGGTCCGGTGGGTCCTACCAATCCCTGCGGACCTTGAGGTCCGTCGCTGCCTCTGGGGCCTTGTGGACCAGGATCACCGATTGGTCCAGGAATACCTTGTGGTCCTGCTGGACCTTGGGAGCCCGCTGGACCAGCAGGTCCTTGTATGCGCCCAATGTTGTTCCAGGCTGCGCCAGTCCAAATCCAGAGATCGCCGTCAATGAGATAACCGTCGCCGGCTACATTGTTGCCGGGAGGAAGATATGCTTGGCTAGGCACAGATGCTTTGATGGTCACCGATGCGATGTTGTCAGTGGGACGTGGGCCCACTGTTAGCCATTCTGTGCCGCTCCAAATTTTAAACAGTTCGTTGGCTGTATCAAACCAAGTGGCACCCGACTTTGTCACCACTGGTGCAGTTGAGCCCACTGCCGAATCGGCCACTGGTATGAAATCATAGCCGTTGTAGAATTTGAGACTTTGGTTGGCTGTATCGTACCAAAGTTGTCCTGTCAGTGCATACTCAGGACGCTGGGGATTGGCAAAATTTTCCAACAGTTTGATGAAGTTCTCTTGGTGCAGTTCACCGTAGTTTACATAGTTCTTGCCAACCAGGTTGATACCAAGAGCATTGTTGTACTCGCCGTCGGGCAATACGCCATCAAACAGCACACGACCAGTCGTGTCGACTATCGTTAACAATTCACCGTTGGTTTTATTGATGATGTATGCCATCTTTTGCCCTTGTCCCTTATTACATTATGGAGCTGAGATTAGTCAGCGTTTGTATGCGTACTGTGTAGTCAATCTGTATCAGTCTATTGAGACTTTTTTGTACAGGATGGAATACCACGTGTGTGAGTAATTTACCGGGCGTCACTATACCAGTATTGGGATCTGTGTAAGGAGCGGCCTTGAGACCCAACTCGTCAAACACATAATCGGCACCCAAGTCTTGGCTGTTGTCGAATGCGCCTTGATCTGCAGGTTCGCCATAGTCCAACAAGCAAGTGACCAAGATGTCTGTGTAAGGCACACCAGGGGTGTGACGTATTTCCATCTTGTTGCGTGTGGGATTGGGGTTTGCAGGGGCCGATGCATCTACGATCTTGCTGTAGGTGGGACTGTAGAGTCCGCTATTTTGAGCATTGACGTTGGCCGGGTTATAAGTGATCACGCCAGTGTCGCTGACAGTGGTTCCACCGTTACCAAAGTGCATTTCGTAGATGAAACCTCGCTGTTGATTGGCGAGATTGTAAGCAATGGCTTCAGAAATGTTTTCGTAGTGAATAGCGTTGCGTTTGTTGATAAAAACTTCGCCAGACGTGGGATCAAAAATTTTGATATGCCCTTGGACATGCACGCCACCACGCTCGTCGGGTTGCGAGATTTCCTGTGTTTCTTGATTTTCTTGCGGATTCATTTGGTGTTTTTCCCAGTGGTCTTGTTCCATGTTCTTATTTATCATGGTCTAAATGCCAGGCTGTTACGCAAGAAACGGGATTGTGGTGTTAAGGGATTCTCCCCGCTGCCCACAATCACATAGCCATCGTAACGGCTTTCATAATAATTTTCTGTCTCGCTGGCGCTGATGATCTTCCAGGTTGGCACTTCGGCTGTTTGCCAATCAGTACTGATCAGCAGTAACTCTTCACCGTAGTTTCTCCATTTTGCACCGTCCCAGGCCCATAGTTCGCCGTTGATGAGCCAAGCGCCAGTGGTATCATCTTGCACGTCAGGGAAACGAGTGAGTTGTGCAGTGTTTTGCAATTCCCCGTCCACACGTACACGATAATCAGTGTTGCCAACATATGGTGCAAGTCCCAGGGTATTTTCTATCATGGTGTTGATAAACGCTGGGAAACTACCATACTCAAGACGTGTCTCTGTGGACAGTTGTGCCCAAGCAGTGATATAGTAGGGCATATTAAATGTCCTAATCAAAGGCTCGCCAATGTCGACGCCTGTCAGGGCTGTCTGCGATGTATCAACAGTGTCCCAGTTAATTAAGTCAAAGTCACTGACCTGTGTGAGACCAAACTCAGTCATGGTGTTTAGCCATTCTTGTGTATCTGTGCCAATCGGCATGATCTGTGATACACTGACATCGACTACACGAGTTTCTCTTTCATAGATCTCAATGAACTGCACTGATATGAGATCGTCGCCAATCAAGGAAACACCAGCACCAATGGTCAATGTACCGGCTTCTTCATTGATGGTGTATGATGCACTGTCAATGACATCTTTGTTGAGTTGTACTATATAGTATCCAACCGCACCTTCTACTTTTTCGGGCAGTGCATAGGTGCGAGAAATTGTAGGCACCGATCCATCAACTTGATGTATCAAGAACGAAGACATGGTAGTCGTTGTTGTCTTGGAGTGATAGGCAGCACCAGTTCCGTCAACACCGCGTCGTATGTCACGCAGAGTATTGGTTTCAAGATCTCTGGTGTAGTAAATGATCTTTTCGCCGTTGATGAAGATTTCGCCGTAGCGTTGTGCCACAAAGCGTCCTTGTACACCGTCAAAAATCTGTCCGCCGGGTGCTGGCAGTTTGCTGGCATCTTCAACATAGATCACTGTGTCATTCAAGGCCAGGTCTCTTGTCAAGAAGGTTGAATCTTTTTCAGATATGCGATAATAATGACGGCTCGCTGCTGGCACATTGCCCTCGGCATCAACTTTTGATCCCAGCATGTTGTGGAATCCGCGATATCCATAAGGAGCACCCAGGCCGATGGCACCACTGGCGTCCAAGGGTGTTGTGAACACCTGCATGTTCAGTGTGTCAAACGTGATACCGGGAACCAGTTCTTCGGGAGCATGCGAGTTGAATGTGTCAACGTAGCCACCACCATCAATGTTGATATCTTCAGGACGATTGCCCAGCGCAGAGTCTCGGAAATAACTCTGTACTGCGGTGTCAATCATGCTTTCTTTGTTGAGTTCATCTTGTGTTAGATAACCCACACCTTGAACTTTCACACCGGGATAAGTGATGCCAGAGATCAATTGATCAGGGCTCTTGCCGCCGGTGTAGTAGGCAGTGACACGATCCAGTGCCGAACCAAGTGCTTCGTCGGCGATACGATCAAAATTGTTGTAGTCAAAGTAGTAGGAACTGGTCACTGGGTTGTTGAAGTAAACTGTTTCGGCTTCGGATCCGTCAACCACTGCTGTCACAGATTCAAAGTATTCAACAGGCTGTCCCGATTCCCAGGACACCAGTCGTTTCTGTGCTACCAGGGCGACTTGATCGCCATCCACCGAATCCACGCTTACAACGACATCGTGATCTCTGTTGATACCGGGGCCAAACACACGTTGGCCTTGGCGGACATCCACTGACCGACTTGGGTCAAGCAATGTCACAACATCTGTGCCGCGCTCAAAAGAAACTTCCAGTGGTACTCGCGAACCCAAGGGCTCGTAGGCTTCATTGTTGTAGACCACGATATCGGCCCAGAACACTGAATTGGGCTGCCAAGGTTTGACGCGAGACTCGTAGGCAGTACGGTCAAATCTCAGCACTGACTTGATACGTCGTATTCTTTCATTCTTGAGAACTGGGTAGGCTTTGGCATCTGTGCCATTGCCGTTGATCAGTATTGTAGGAGTAGAGGTGTAGCCCGAACCCGATTCTGTGACTTGTATAGATGCAATCTTGGCATCAACAAAATTCATCACTGGGTCAAGTATTGCTCCCGAACCGCCGCCGCCCACTGCCTCAACTTGAGGTTCTAGTGTGTACTCTTGGCCAGCGTGCTCGATCAAGATGCTGTCAATCTCAAAACCTACATTTTCTCTCCAGTTGCGATATTTTTCCGAAGAAGCAATCAGATCGGCATCGGAGTCTTTTTCCCCATTGGGGGATCTATATGTTCCTGTGGCAGCATCGTAGTAGGCTGGCAAGTCAAAGTCAGTGACATCGCCGTAGAATGTATCGCTGCCAGAATAGTCAATGAGGTATTCTCTGACCTGTGTACGGTAAGGTTTGACCTCGTCGATGTAACTGAGATAGTAGTCTTGATTGTCCCGGATATAGTTGGGATACTGCTCGAGTTTGCGCAGACGATGTATGATGTTAACGAAACTGGTCTTGAATACCCAGTCCACATTCTTTTGTTCGCTGAGGATATAGTTGACCATCACAAAGAACATGCGATTGAATTCGTCTTTGAGGTCGCCCACAAATATGTCATTCTGGACGGCTTCCAGGATGCGTCGTATCTCAATGCTGGGAGTTTTGTCAAAGCGTATGATATCGTAGTTACTGGAGTCAAATCCCATGCCGCCCAAGGCAAGATCATAGATATTGGCGTTGATCTGTATGGTGCCGTTTTCAATGCCAACTACTTCGAGTGCCAGCGTGTCTGTGACACGATACACAGTGAAGTTTCCGCGTTGGCTGAATTTTACTTTGATGGTGTCGCCGGCAGCGATATCAAGTGCAGCAATCTCTTTTTCCAAATCAACTGTGAATGTCAACTTGGATGACGAGTCATAGTCGGTGGCATACCAATCAATGTATTCCCAGTAGCCATCAGTTCTGTAGGCCTGGATCCTGCTGAGTTCAAATTTGATACCGTTCCAGGTCCAAATGGTCCATAAGCCGTCGTTGCTGGAGTCTGTTTTTACCAGCACTCGATCACCAAATCCCAGAGTATCGGTGTTGATGTAGTCGAGTTCTTCAACTACTTCGGCCACAAAGTCGTAGTGTGTATCTTCGGGGATCGGATCGGAACTCAACAGTCTCGAGATGTTGTACTGGTTGGCAATGGGGTATTGCACAAACACTGAGTTAATGTACTTGACCAAGTTCTTTAATGCGCGAGCGCGATCTCTGACCATGGTCTGGCGCGGGCGTATGGAGATGCCCAGTTTGTCAACGTCATTGAGACGTGGGTCGGGCACTACGTTGCCGACTCGATCAATACCGGCCAGGCTGTCGACCATTTTATCAATGATCTTCTGTGGCAGGACGCTGTTGGCATTGCCTTCTTGTACCAGTTCGAACTCAGTGTGGATGATGTTTGAACTACGAACATTGCCGTAACCAACTTGAAGAACAGTGTCTTGGCCGTTGATGTATTGATTCAGACCGTATAAGGCCACAGAGTCGGATCTCAGTAATGCTGCATAAGGGATTGATTGCAATCCGGGGTTAGAGATCATGTCAGCGATCTGATACACGCTGTTCTTTTTATTAGAGCCAACATTTACATTCTTTTTGTTCTTGACCCAGAAATAATAGCGAGCCTGTACTGTGCCCGAGTCGTCAACGGTTCGATCTTCGGCATAAGTGTCGAGATCCTTGGGTTCACCGTCGCCAACTACGTCTGTGTATCGTGCAGGAGGTACTGTGCTTTCTACCCACTCATAGACAGCGATTTCGCTGCCAGGGAACGGCATAGCCCAGTTCTTGGATCTGTACTCGAGATCACCCTGTTCGTAGTCAAGGTATCTCACAGCATCGAGATCCCACCATGTTTTTCCAATGCTTTCTCTGCCCCACTGGAAACCCGGAGTCACTGTGACCATCGCGGAATCGCCCACTGAGTATATGGCTGGATCAATGGATGTTTTAAAATCAATGTCTTGTTCGGCCACGCCCAAGATCTTGCCTTTGACCGGATC
>CAYVBV010000041.1:0-15621 GCA_964449745.1 uncultured Polynucleobacter sp.
TAGAAGCTTGCTTGCCCTTAGGGCCAGTTGTTACTTCAAAGCTAACCTTTTGGTTCTCTTTCAAGCTTTTGAAACCATTACCTTGAATCGCTGAGAAGTGAGCGAATAGATCTTCACCACCACCGTCTGGAGTAATAAAACCAAAACCTTTTGCGTCGTTAAACCACTTAACAATACCTGTTGCCATTACTGAAATTCCTTTAAAAAATTAAACGCGGTGATTGCTCACCATTTCTTTGCAGGGCTGGAAGATTCAACTAACCGAATCACCCATTTAGAAAAATGGAAACGACGGAAGCTACTTGAAGACCTACATTGCCAAGTATCGCACAGTTTTTATAAACGAGTATGAAATTTTAATCAGGGCTTTTACTAGGTTTTATGGGCTTAAAACGGGCAAAAAGAGCGGTTTTTTGAGTCAAAAATCGCTTTTTGAGCGGAATTGAAGTTTTTTAAACTTTGGCGAGAAACGCCACTCTGTTTTATCCTCTAGCCTAACTAATAAAAATGAAGAGACAAACCCTATGAATTCCCCAGAAGCCATCAAAGTGATTGACGACAATATTCGTGCGCGTCGTTCCATTCGTGCCTTTTTGCCTCAGCCTGTTGCCAAACAAGATTTGCTTGATATTCTGAATGTGGCCAGTCGTGCCCCATCGGGAACCAACACCCAGCCTTGGCAAGTACACATTGTGACTGGCGCCAAAAAACAAGCCATCACGGATGAGATTCTGAGTATTTTCAAAAACCCTGAATTACTCAAAGAGCATACCGAGGAGTACAACTATTACCCCGCCAAATGGGTCGATCCTTATTTGGCGCGTCGTCGCAAAGTTGGCTTTGATTTGTATGGTCTTTTGGGTATTGGTAAAGAAGACAAAGACAAGATGCAGCAGCAAGGCGCCAGAAACTATCAGTTCTTTGATGCACCTGTGGGTGTATTTTTCACGATTGATCGTGTCATGCAGCAGGGCAGTTGGTTTGACTATGGCATGTTTGTGCAAAACGTCATGTTG
Source organism: uncultured Polynucleobacter sp. (assembly GCA_964449745.1). Taxonomy (GTDB): domain Bacteria; phylum Pseudomonadota; class Gammaproteobacteria; order Burkholderiales; family Burkholderiaceae; genus Polynucleobacter. The sequence continues at coordinate 1,017 of CAYVBV010000041.1, forward strand.
GCTGCCAAAGCCAGAGGTTTAGATACTTGCCCACAAGCAGCTTTTACACAATTTCATCGTGTGATTGCCCAGCACTTGAATCTCAAGCCGGAGCAGCAACTCGTTTGTGGCATGTCTTTGGGGTATGCTGATTTGAGCAAGGTTGAAAACACCTTGGTGACTGAGCGTGAGCCTGCTGAGAATTTCACACAATTTTTAGAATAGTTCTGAAGGATAGGAAGTGATGAGTCAAGCTTTTCAATGGAATGATCCGCTTCGTTTAGATGATCAATTGAGCGAAGAAGAGCGCATGATCAAAGATGCTGCTCATGATTATTGTCAGGGTCAATTATTGCCCAGAGTGACGGAAGCTTTTCGGCATGAAAAAACCGATGCATCCATTTTTAAAGAGATGGGTGAGTTGGGTTTGTTGGGCGTCACGATTCCAGAGCAGTATGGTGGCGCAGGCTTGAACTATGTCGCGTATGGCTTGGTGGCCCGTGAAGTTGAGCGCATTGATTCTGGTTATCGCTCCATGTTGAGTGTGCAATCCTCTTTGGTCATGGTGCCCATCAATGAGTTTGGCACCGAAGAGCAAAAGAAAAAATATTTACCGAAGTTGGCCACGGGTGAGTGGATTGGTTGTTTTGGTTTGACTGAGCCTGATCATGGCTCTGATCCTGCGAGCATGGTCACGCGCGCTAAGCGCGTGAGTGGGGGTTACTCATTGTCGGGCGCCAAGATGTGGATCACCAACAGTCCGATTGCAGATGTCTTTGTGGTTTGGGCCAAGTTGCAGGATGAAGCAACGGGCAAAGATGAAATTCGTGGTTTCATTTTAGAAAAAGGCTGGAAGGGTTTAACAGCTCCTGCGATTCATGGCAAAGTGGGTCTGCGCACTTCCATTACTGGTGAAATCGTCATGGATGAGGTTTTTGTTCCTGAAGAAAACTTCATGCCAAATGTCAAAGGTCTTAAAGGGCCCTTCACTTGCTTAAACAGTGCGCGTTATGGCATTGCCTGGGGCGCATTGGGGGCTGCCGAAGATTGTTGGTTCCGTGCGCGGGATTACGTCATGAACCGCAATCAATTTGGCCGTCCTTTGGCCGCCAATCAGTTGATTCAGGTGAAGTTGGCGGACATGCAAACGGAAATCAGTTTAGGTTTGCAGGCCTGCTTGCGTTTGGGTCGCATGAAAGACGACGGTACGGATGCAGTAGAGATTACTTCTATCTTGAAACGCAATTCTTGCGGTAAATCTTTGGCAGTGGCTCGTGCTGCCCGTGACATGATGGGTGGTAATGGTATTTCTGATGAATATGGAGTCGCAAGACACATGGTCAATTTAGAAGTGGTGAACACCTATGAAGGAACGCATGACATTCATGCCTTGATTTTGGGTCGTGCGCAAACCAATATCCAAGCTTTCTTCTGATCAAAATCAGAAGCATTGACCCAAAGCAAGTGACTCTAAGCAAGGCCATTCAGACATGAGTGGCCTTTTTTACATTGCGCAAAGCCATTGGGTTTGAGATATCCTAATGAGATGATTATCAGTACTCTACTTCAGCAAACAGTGCGCTTTAAGTCTTTATGGCAATTGAGTGCATGCATATTGAGCCTTTTCTTATGCATACCCACTCAGGTGCAGGCCATTGAAGTCGGTGATACCTTGGCTTTGGGAAAGATTCAATCGATTCAGGGTCAGACTTTCATGACTGAAGATTGGTCTAAAAGAAATACCATCGTCCATGTTTGGGCCACTTGGTGTTCTTATTGCAGGACTCAAAATAAACACTTGCAACAATTAAGACAAAAAGTTCCCGCTGAGCAACTCAATATTGTGACGCTATCGATTGATCGTGGACCTGAAGTGGTCAAAGACTATTTACAAAAAAATCAGTACACCTTTCCAGTGGTGATGATGACCCCAGAGTTAGCCAAAGCGATTGGTAAAAGACGAGGGGTGCCTGAGTTGTATGTCATTAATCCACAAGGTCGCGTGATTCAGAAGGACTATGGCCTGATGGTGGATTTGGATTTTGCCGACCTGGCAAGATACGCTAAAAAAACTTCGCCCTAGATTCATTCGCCTTAGACAAAGCCATGGTCTGAAATTCTTTATATCATTTTTGTAATATCAGTATAAGAATTATGGCCTTGCATTACCCCATTGACCTCTAGATAATCCAACAGTTATAAAAATAACCTAACTAATTGTAGGGTTAAACCCCAAGATATTACTTAGAGGTTTTTTATTAGAATCAAAGCGTTATCAAAGGGGGGAAGTATGAACGTTTTATCTATTCGTAAGTCATCAGTTCTGATGGCAAGCTTGGTCGCTGGTTTGTTGGGGGCGACTTCTTTGGCCAATGCCCAAAGTCTTCAAGTCAAACAGTGGGCGGCTTCTTGCTCAGCCTGTCATGGCACTGATGGTTATTCTCAGGGTGGTATGGCTAGCTTGGCCGGTCAGAGCAAGGCTGAACTCATCAAGAAAATGAATGAGTACAAGACCGGTAAGCGCACAGCTTCCATCATGCATCAACTCAGTAAAGGCTATACCGATGAGCAGATTGAAGAAATTTCTGCTTACTTCGCTTCATTGCCCGCTGAAAAACCAGTTGCTAAAACAAAATAATTAGGAGTTGATCATGCAAAGACGTGAATTTATACAGTTAGTAGGTGCGGGTGCTGCTGCAACCACTCTGGTGGGTTGCGCTTCAACTCAAATTGACGCTAAAAATGCCAAAGTGATTGTGATTGGTGGCGGTTATGGTGGCGCAACAGCTGCTAAATATGTGCGTAAGTTTTCAAACTACACCGCAGATGTCACTTTGATTGAACCGAATCAAAACTTTATTTCTTGCCCATTGTCCAACTTGGTCATTGGTGGCAGCAAAAAAATTGAAGACATCACAGTGTCATACGAAGGTTTGAGCAAGAACCATGGTGTGAGATTGGTCAAAGACTCTGTGGTTTCAATTGATGTGGCCAAGAGACAAGTGAAGTTGGCCGGTGGTTCAACTTTGTTCTATGACCGCTTGATTGTTTCTCCAGGTATTGATTTGAACTACGAAAAATTGCCTGGCATGCTCAAGCCTAACGCACAAAACGAAGTGTTGCATGCTTGGAAAGCGGGTCAACAGACCTTGGGTCTCAGAAAGCAACTAGAAAGCATGAAGAACGGTGGAGTATTTGCGATTGCAATCCCATTGGCTCCATACCGTTGCCCTCCAGGACCATATGAGCGTGCTTGTCAGGTCGCTGATTATTTCCAAAAGCACAAGCCAAAGAGCAAAGTGTTGATTTTGGATGCTAACGATGACGTTACTTCAAAAGGTAAGTTGTTCAAATTGGCATGGTCACGTCGTTATGAAGGTAAAGTTGAATACCGTGCGAAGCACAATTTGACGGACGTGGACGTCAAAGGTAAAACTTTGAAGTTTGAATTCAACGATGACGTGAAGGCGGATGTGTTGAACGTATTGCCACCGATGAGAGCGGGAGCGATTGCACTCAAAACAGGTTTGGCCAATATGAACGCCCGCTGGTGTGAAGTGGACTTCTTGACCTTCGAGTCAAAAGTAGCACCTAACGTTCATGTTTTGGGTGACTCCATCCAGATTGCTCCAGGTATGCCAAAGTCAGGTCACATGGCCAACCAACATGGTAAAACATGTGCTGCTGCAGTTGTGGCAATCTTGAGTGGTGCTGAAGTGAACCAATTGCCGGTTTACAACAACACTTGCTACAGCTTTGTGTCTGCACAAGACGTGGTGCACGTGGCCAGCGTTCATCGCTATGACGCAGCCAAGAAGACCATGCTCACTGTGCCAGGTTCAGGTGGTGTGTCTCCAGCGGCTAACCCCTTGGAAGGCGAGTACGCCAATGCTTGGGCCAGAAACATTTGGGCTGACATGTTGGTGTAAATTGCTTGGTACCGAATCACTTCGGTATCAGCCAATAAAAAAGTCTGCTTCGGCAGACTTTTTTATTTCCTCAAACTCATTAATGATTTATTTTTTCTGAGCAGCAGCATCCAAAGATTTCAAAAACGCCAATTTCTCTTTGATCTTCATTTCTAAACCACGATCAGTGGGCTGATACCAATTCTGTTCTTTCATGCCATCAGGTAAATAGTTTTCACCTGCTGCATAAGCATGTGGTTCATCGTGGGCATAACGATAGGCTTTGCCATGACCCAATTCTTCCATGAGTCGAGTGGGGGCATTGCGTAAGTGCATTGGAACTTCGCGACTGCTGTCTTTGGCCACAAACGCCTTGGCTTGATTAAAGGCTTGGTAAGCCGCATTGCTTTTGGGGGCAGCCGCTAAATAAAGCAAAGCTTCTGCCAAAGCCAACTCTCCTTCGGGGCTGCCCAAGCGCTCATAGGTTGAGGCTGCATCATTGGCCAATTGCATCGCCCGCGGATCGGCTAAACCAATGTCTTCCCAAGCCATGCGCACAATTCGTCGAGAGAGATATTTGACATCTACGCCACCATCAATCATGCGACAGAACCAATAGAGGGCGCCATCCGGATTTGATCCTCGGACAGATTTATGCAAGGCAGAGATTTGATCGTAAAAATGATCGCCACCCTTATCAAAGCGTCTGGCGAGTTGCCCCAAAGAATTCTCTAAAAATGATGCGGTGATGATTGGGGTGCCACTGGTTTGAGCGGCCTGAAAACTTTGTTCCACCAAGTTCAGAAAGCGTCTGGCATCGCCATCAGCCATCGTCAATAAAACTTCTTCGGCAGACTGATCTAAGCCCACACTCACACCCAGCTGTTCTTTTGCACGATTCAATAATTGCAATAATTCACTGCGATCAAGAGACTTTAGAACATAGACTTGAGCTCTGGAGAGCAGGGCGGAGTTCACTTCAAAAGAAGGGTTTTCAGTGGTAGCTCCAATAAAGGTCACCAAGCCGGATTCAACGTAGGGGAGCAATGCGTCTTGCTGAGCTTTGTTGAAGCGATGAATTTCATCGACAAATAAAATGGTCTTCTTATTAAGTTGTTGCAAATGATGTTCAGCCAATTCGATGGCTTGGCGAATTTCTTTGACGCCGGCCAACACGGCTGATAGGGCAATGAATTCGCAATCGAACACATGGGCCGTCAATCGGGCAATCGTGGTTTTGCCCACACCTGGTGGTCCCCACAGAATCATGGAATGGGGTTTACCGGACTGAAAAGCCAAATCCAGTGGTTTACCTGGACCAAACAAATGAGTTTGACCCACCAAGTCGGACAAAGTCTTGGGTCTTAGCATTTCTGCCAGAGGGGTAAAATGGTCGTTGTTGGGTAATAAAGACATGGTTTAATGCGTCAATTGTCGCATGACCGAATTGAATCATTATTTAGCGGTATTGACAAAATAAACCATCCATTGAAGTTAAACAAAGAATAGATAGAAGATACAAGCATGAGCCAAAATACACCTCACCCCATCGAAGCCAAATTGCGCCCCTTGCCCCGTTGGATCTTTATGAGCCGTTGGTTACAAGCCCCTCTTTACTTGGGCTTGATTGTGGCTCAAGGCGTATATGTGTATCAGTTCTGGCATGAGTTGGTGCATTTGATTTCATTGATCATGGTGCGCGGTGGCACCACTGAAACAGAAATCATGTTGATTGTTTTGGGTTTGATTGATGTGGTGATGATCTCAAACTTGTTGGTGATGGTGATTGTAGGTGGTTGGGAAACCTTTGTTTCTCGCCTAGAGCTAGAAAATCATCCTGATCAACCTGAGTGGTTGTCACACGTCAATGCTGGAGTGTTAAAGGTCAAGTTGGCCACAGCCATCATTGGGATTTCTTCGATTCATCTATTGAAGACTTTCATCAATGCCCCGGGCATGGATGACAAAACTTTGCTATGGCAAACCGTGATTCATTTGACTTTTGTGGCTTCTGCTTTAGCGATTGCTTACACAGAGAAACTATTGGCCAAAGCTCACGCGCATTGATTCATTAAAACTGCTGAATCGCTAAGCCAGCCCATACCAGGCTGGCGGTGGCCACTAAGGTCAAGATAGTTCTCATTTTCAGAAAATCGGCTAAATAGCCTTCATCTTCGATCAGATGATGGAATTGTGTGCGGTCCACAATCAGGGCCAAGACCAAAGTCGTCGCAATCACAAAATACCCTGTTGAGAAGGCCAAGTGCAAAGCACCCCAAGCCATTAAAGAGGGAATCACGCCCCAAATCCAAGCGCCTTTGTCACGCCAAAAATTATGAGTGACTCGATTGGATTGTGGCCCCAGTAATGGACCCCAGTGAAGGGCTCCGACAAAAGAGGCAATGGTGGCACCGTAAAGTAACAATGAGTTGGCCGCCCAAAAGTCCAAAGGGGAGTCAGCAAATTGAACCAAGCCAGTCATCCCAATGAAAGGGATCAGTCCTGCGTAACCGAGAAGTTTGGTGATGGGGGCTAACATAGGGCGGTTTCTTTATGAGTAACTGTAAACGCCACGACCGGATTTGCGTCCCAAGTAGCCCGCTGCCACCATCTCACGCAAGAGTGGGCAAGGGCGGTACTTCGAGTCATTGAAGTTATTGAAATACACCTCCATGATGGCCAAGCAAGTATCAAGACCAATCATGTCAGCCAAAGCCAAAGGACCGATGGGATGATTGCAACCGAGTTTCATGCCCGCATCGATGTCTTCTGGGGTGGCTAGGCCTTCAGCCAAGACAAAAAAGGCTTCATTGATCATGGGCACCAAAATGCGGTTCACCACAAAACCTGGCGCATTCTTCACAGTGATGGGTTCTTTACCCAAAGCCTTGGCCATGTCTTGCACCAAGGCATGGGTTGCATCGCTGGTTTGTAAACCACGAATGATTTCTACCAAAGCCATCATCGGCACTGGATTAAAGAAGTGCATGCCAATAAAGCGCTCTGGATGACTCACTTCAGCTGCCATTTGGGTAATCGAAATAGAAGAAGTGTTTGAAGCAATGATGGTGTCTTTGCTCACGATGCCATCCAACTGCTTCAAGATTTTGAGTTTGAGTTCATAGTTTTCAGTGGCGGCTTCAATCACCATTTGGGTGCTCTGAAAATCTTGATATTGCGTGCTGGTTTTGATGCGACTCAATGCAGCTGATTTTTCAGCTTCGGTCATTTTTTCTTTTTTAATGAGTCGATCAAGACTACCTGAGATGGTCGCCAAACCTTTTTGCACAGCCGCATCGCTGATGTCGACCATCACCACATTCAAGCCAGAAACTGCGCAGGCTTGAGCAATACCATTGCCCATGGTGCCAGCGCCAATAATGCCTACAGACTGAATACTCATTACTTGACCTTTGAATTAAGTAGCAAAGGCTTAAGTTTAAGCTTCCTCTGACAATTTCTAGAACTTTTTTAATTTTGACCAAGTCTTAATGGATAATAGAAATATGTCGACACAAGGTTTCATACTTAAAATCTCTTGCCCTGACCGCCCTGGCATTGTGCATGCGGTCAGTCATTTCCTATTCAGTCAAACGGCCAATATTCTCGATTCAGCCCAGTTCAGTGACACTTTTACCAGCCGTTTTTTCATGCGGGTGCATTTTGATAAAACCACCCAAGCGCTCGATTTGAGCCATTTGAAAAACGCTTTCCAAACCATTGGGAAGACTTTTGAGATGGATTGGGAACTTTTTGATGCGGCCAGCAAGCCTAAAGTTCTGATCATGGTCTCTAAGCTTGGGCATTGCTTGAATGATCTTTTATTCAGAACTCACAGTGGTTATTTGCCCATTGAGATTGCTGGGATTGTATCGAATCATCTAGACTTTGAGTCTTTGGCCCAAGGGTACAAGATTCCTTTTCATTACATGCCTTTGAGTAGTGCCACGGATGCGCGTAAAGAAGAGCAAGAAACGCAACTATTGAAATTAATCGAGCAAGAGAAGATTGATTTGGTTGTGTTGGCCAGATACATGCAAATCTTGTCCCCCAAAGTCTGTCAGCATTTGTCGGGTAAGGCCATCAACATCCACCATTCTTTCTTGCCCAGCTTTAAAGGCGCCAAACCCTATTGGCAGGCGCATCAACGGGGCGTCAAATTGATTGGAGCCACAGCTCATTATGTCACCACCGATTTGGATGAAGGTCCAATCATTGAGCAAGGTGTTGAGCGTGTGGATCACGCCATGGATCCGGATCAATTGGCAGCCGTGGGTCGTGATGTGGAATGTATGGCGCTATCAAGAGCCGTGCGCTGGCACGCAGAGCATCGTATTTTATTGAACGGTAAAAGCACGGTGGTCTTTCAGTAATGGATATCACCAGCCTCATTGATATCTTTTTACATTTAGACAAACACTTGGTCACAGTCGTTGAGCAGTGGGGACCTTGGGTTTACGTTTTATTGTTTGCCATCATCTTTGTTGAAACAGGCGTGGTCGTCATGCCATTTCTACCGGGTGACTCTCTCTTATTTGTAGCCGGTGCCATAGCAGCCGTAGGGGGCATGAGTTTGCCACTCTTGCTGATTCTATTGATCATTGCTGCGATTGCTGGCGATGCAGTGAACTACTCGATTGGTCGTTGGTTTGGTCCCAAAGTATTTGGTTGGGAGAACTCTCGTTGGTTTAACAAAGAGGCTTTTGACAAAACCCATGCTTTTTATGAAAAGCATGGACCCATCACGATTGTTGTGGGTCGTTTCATGCCTTTTATCAGAACCTTTGCCCCCTTTATTGCAGGGGCAGCCCAGATGTCTTATGCCAAATTTGCCACTTACAACATTGCAGGCGGTATTCTGTGGGTCGGTAGCTTGACCACCTTGGGTTATCTGATTGGTGAACACCCATGGGTCAAGGCCAATTTCTCATTGGTGGCCCTGGCCATGATCATCATTCCGGGCTTACCAGCCCTGTGGGTATTTCTTCAAGCGCTTGTGCAAAAGCTCAAGCGCCCATGATTTTCTGAATCACTCCCCAATAAATTTATTTAGCGTTTTTGATACTGCGTTTTGCCGTACAAGATTTCTTTGGCTTTATCGTCCGTCAAAGGCTTGCGCAAAGAAGTGAGGACTTCAACGCCACGTTGCACAGCAGGACGCTTCGCGATGGCTTCATGCCAACGCAACACGTTCGGAAACTCTTCTAAAGTGATGCCTTGATTTTTCCATGAGCGTGTCCAAGGAAAAATAGCAATATCAGCAATGCTGTATTCCTTGCCAGCGATATAGGGTTTCTTGGCCAACTCGCGATCCATCACGCCATATAAACGTCTGGTTTCATTGGTATAGCGATTGATGGCGTAATCGACTTTTTCAGGGGCGTAGATCCGAAAGTGATGCGTTTGACCCAACATAGGACCAACACCCCCCATTTGAAACATCAACCATTGCATCACTTCAAATTTGGCGCGATCTGTTTTGGGTAAAAACTTGCCCGTTTTGCTGGCCAAATAAAGCAGGATGGCACCTGACTCAAATAAAGCGATGGGTTTACCATCGGGACCGTTGGGATCGACCATCGCTGGAATCTTGTTATTGGGGCTGATGGCTAAAAACTCTTTTTTAAACTGATCGCCCGAGCCAATATCGATGGGGTGAGCCAACCAATCTTTGCCCAAGCGGTAGCCACATTCTTCCATCATGATGTGAACTTTGTGACCATTGGGAGTGGCCCAGCTATAAATATCAATCATGCCTTGTTTGGATGCCATGTGAGTTCCTTAGAAATCAATTTAAATATCTTGTAAACGTTTTAATGCCAATGCCAGAGTTTCTTCCTTTTTAGCAAAACAAAAACGAATCACTCCTGATTCCACTGGCGTGCCATAAAAAGCAGACACTGGAATCGCCGCCACCCGAATTTCTCGAGTTAACCACTGACAAAAATCAGCGCCATTCATCTTGGCTTGCGGAATGCCCAACTGGGTGTAATCCACACACTGAAAATATGTGCCCGGAGAGGGCAGTAACTGAAACCCAGTCTTGCTTAATCCCGCTCTTAAGTAATCACGTTTCTTTTGATAAAAAGCTGCCAAAGACAAATAGGGCTCAGGATTTTTTAAGTACTCACTTAAGCCATATTGAACGGGAGTGTTCACTGTGAACACATTGAACTGATGCACTTTTCTAAATTCTGCCATCAGGTGAGCCGGAGCTGCTACATAACCAATCTTCCAACCCGTGACATGATAGGTTTTGCCAAAGCTGGAAATCACAAAACTGCGAGCCGCCAACTCAGGATGACGTGCCACACTTTGATGCGACTGCCCGTCGTACACCATGTGCTCATAGACTTCATCGCTGCAAATCAAAATATCGGTGTCTCTCACCAGATTCGCCAAGCGATTCAAATCTTCCGCTTGCCACACCATGCCTGTGGGGTTGTGGGGTGAGTTGATCATGATCATCTTGGTGCGCGGGTTGATCGCTTTGGCGATGGCATCCCAAGGAATGGCGTAGCCGCTGACTTGTCCCGACTCATTTCTGAGAACTTCGAGTTGCACGGGTACAGCCGTTCCGCCCACGGTATCAATCGATGGGACATAAGAGTCGTAGACAGGTTCAATCACGATCACTTCATCCCCTGGGCCAACAGCGCAGGCAATCACAGTAAAGATGCCTTGAGTGCCACCGGCGGTGATGGTGATTTCGGTATCGGGGTTGTAATGGTGGCCATACAAAGCCAAGACTTTGTCGCTCACGGCTTGGCGAAGTGGAGCAATGCCAGCCATGGGAGGATATTGATTGTGTCCTGCTTGCATGGCGTCATACACCGCCTTGGGTAAAGCAGGGTCACAATCAAAGTCCGGAAAGCCTTGACCCAAATTAATGGCCTGGCATTCATTGGCCAAGGCAGACATCACGGTAAAAATGGTGGTACCCACTTTGGGTAAACGTGAGGGAAGCGGTATTTGTCTCAAAGCAGTATGATTTAGAGTTGTTATTGGGAATATTCTGCCATGTTAATCGTACTTTCGCCTGCCAAAAGTTTGGATTATGACAATCCACCCACCACAGACAAGCACACTCTGCCCATTTTTATTGAAGAATCGGCCAAGCTCATCGCAGGTCTAAAGAAAATGTCTTTGCAAGAAGTGGCGCAACTGATGGATTTATCCGATAAGTTGGCTGCTCTCAATGTGGCGCGCTTTGCGGATTGGTCGAAGAAATTCACGACAAAAAATAGCAAGCAGGCGATTCTGGCTTTCAATGGTGATGTGTATGAAGGCTTGGATGCACCCACGCTCAATCAAAAAGGTTTGGATTATGCCCAAAAGCATGTGCGCATTCTCTCAGGTCTGTATGGCGTCTTAAAGCCCTTGGATTTGATGCAAGCCTATCGTTTAGAAATGGGCACTGCTTATCAAAATTCAGTGGGAAAAGATCTGTATGCTTTTTGGGGTGACAAGATCACCAAAGCCCTAAAAGAAGAGCTTGAGACCCATGGCTCAAAAACTTTGATTAATTTGGCTTCTGATGAGTATTTCAAATCGGTTCAAGCCAAGGCTTTGGGTTATCCCATTGTGGCCCCAGTATTTCAAGATGAAAAAGCAGGCAAATACAAAATTGTTTCGTTTTATGCCAAGCGCGCCCGAGGTCTCATGACTCGTTTCATCATTGACAACAAAATTGACAAAGTCGCTGACCTAAAAGACTTTGATTTAGAAGGCTACAAGTTTGCTCCGAAAGAAAGTACTGATGACAAGCCAGTATTCAGAAGAAAAGAACAATGAGCTTGAGAAAATCAGTTCATCATTTCTTCCATGTGTTCTTGGCAAGTTTTTTTCTACTGACATCCATTGCTCCAGTCATGGCCACTGAAGAACCCCGTTTTGATGTCATTCAAAAAGAAGACGAGTTTGAGCTTCGTCGCTATCAAACGATGATCATTGCAGAAGTGCAGGTTACAGGCACTTTGAGTGAGGCCTCCAATAAAGGCTTTCGTCAGGTAGCCGACTTCATCTTTGGCAACAATGAAGACCCGATGAAAAAGCAATCGCAAAAAATTGAAATGACGGCTCCAGTCACCCTTGAGGCAGACACCTCTAGCAAAATTGCGATGACAGCCCCAGTCACCATTGAAGAAGCTAAAAATAAAGAAAATAAAAATAAAGACAGCAATGACGGCAAAGACAATCAAGAGCAAGCTTGGAAATTGGCATTTGTCATGCCAGCTCAATACACGCTCGAAACTCTACCTAAACCTAAAAACGCCAATGTCACAATTCGAGAGATTTCGGCTCAGCAAGTCGCTGTAGTGACTTTCAGTGGTTGGGTTGACGATGAGAAGCTAGCCCACCAGACAGCGCGACTTAGGGAGTGGATGAAAAAGAATAATTTGAAATCTTCATCGCAGCCCCAACTATCACGCTACAACCCACCTTGGACCTTGCCATTCTGGCGAAGAAATGAAATCTGGCTAAAGCTAGATTAATGAAACAACGGTTGTTGACTCGGAGTGTCATCAGGCATTTCAGCGTGCACGATTTCACCGGCGCGATCAACAAACATCGCAGCACCACAGTCTTCACACATTTCTGGATTGAATAACTCAGAGTGTCTGAACTGATCTTCAATGCCTGCAGCTTTGATGGTGTCGTAGATTTCACGAATTGGGCTGTCTTCAACAGAGATGTCATTGATGCCATCATTGGGCACCGACTCTCTGTCATAGAGAGGCCACACCACACCATAAATAATTTCTTTCGAGCCTTTTTGAGCAAAGGCAATGCGATACTCGTCACACTGTTCTTCGCCAAATCCTGCTACCACGCAAGATAGTCCTGCGGCTTCAATGCTCAATACAGACTCTAAATAATTCACGGCCGCCAAAATGCTCAGAGGGCGTATCTTGCGATCGGCTTCGCGACAGTTCGTGAAATAAGCTTCTGGGAGAGACAATTCAAATTCACAACCAGGCATGATGGCGGCAATGGTCTCTTGCATGCCCGATTGCCATTGTTGCAAACAAACGCTGCGCTCTTGTCTTCTCGGAGCATCTTCTTGCCAACGGAATATGGGGCCACCGGATGGTGCGGCCACAGCACCGACGATATATCTTGGATCAGCTAGGACTGGAATGGTCTCTGGCATGTCGCGCAGTTCTAGTTTGATTTCTCCTGCATTCACAGCCGCGGCAGCCAACTTTTCTAAAAGCAAGCGTGTTTGACAATGGGAGTGGGGCATTTGGTCAATGCTATACAACCAAGGCACTAAAGCGATGCGCGCGTGTTGCGACACGATTTGTTCATGCAATAGATTGCCCGTGGCTGCCACTGATTCAGCGCTGAGTTTGCCTGATGGAATGCTGTAACGCGTTCTGGCAATAATTGGGATGGCAATCAACACCACGTCCCAGTTTTCACCTTGATGCTCAAAAGTCAAAGATTCTGCCAAGGTTTCTGCATTCTCAGCCAGGGAATCAAAAGCAATTGGGTTGATCTTGAGGAGTTGATCTAAAGCACTTTCAATCGCATTTTGATTTTGGGCATGGAGCAAGCGCAATAAACGATCCAATAATTTGGCTTCCCAAAAAATATCTTCTACGCGACTGCCAGAAGCGGCCAAAGACAATGCATCTGACACCAAGCGTTCAGCTTCGGGTGAGATGCGTGAGGAATTTTTAGGACGATAACTCGACATGAAGACATTCTAAGCAAAAGATCATGCCTGCATGCATGAAAACTCAAAATAATTTAGAGCAAGGCGCTCGCTTGAGATGGAATGTGTTGCCCTGTTAATTGAGCTTTTTGTAATACGGTCCAGTAGTAGCGGTAGCTGGCACGATCGTGCAATTTGCCTTCGTGTTGAATCGGACCCCAGTGGGCTGCTTGGGCTGCCAACAAAATAGCAGCGGCCGTTTCAACTTCTGATGAGCTGGGCGACATGGCTTTGACAATCACCGGAATTTGGTTCGGATGAATGCTCCATTTGCGGGTGTAGCCAAATTCATTTTTAGCTCGTAAGGTGTCCGATTCAATCAATTCTGCATTCTGAATATTCGTGCAAACATTGTGAGAGGGTACTTTGCCATGGGCGTGGCATGCTGCTGAGATCTCTAGCATCGCACGAGCCACCAAGGGATGATCAAATTGACCGCGGTCCATCGCATCACCAGGAATGGCACCATGATGTGCTGAGACAAAATCCATTAAACCAAAACTCAAAGACTCGACTTGGTCGAGTGCTGCAATGGCTTGAACATCTTGAAGTGCACCATGCGTTTCAATCAACACTTGGATAGGGATCACGCGCCCAATCTGAGCACTTTTTGCCACATGATTGATTTCATCAATGATCATCTGGGTTTGCTCGGCTGAAGTCACTTTCGGAATCATCACAAAAGCAATTTCTGCACCCGCTTGACCAACCAATGTCGCCACGTCTGATTTCCAAGAAGGGTGGCTGGGATCATGGATCCTGACGCCCACGCGCTTGAATCGATTCTCAGGACTCTTTAAAAGACTGGCGACCAATTGAGCATGTTGTGCCTCTTGGCCGATCGGAGCACCATCTTCACAGTCGAAGGTGATGTCAAAAATGGGACCCAATTCAGATTGCAAGGCCAGTGCCTTGCGCATGCGAACTTCTGTGCCTGCGTAATGATCACAAACAGGTAAGGCCCTCGGAAGGGCCTCACCTTGGAACAACACTTGAC
>CAYVBV010000042.1:0-9119 GCA_964449745.1 uncultured Polynucleobacter sp.
CCTTCAGTAGCCACAAAAACACTCTTAATGCGCGTAGTTAAATAAGTGTCATTTGCTCTTGCGCTAAGACTGCTCAGAGGCGCGGCAACCAACTCATTAAATACTTCAGTTACATTTTTCATGGCTTTCACGCTGGATGCAACTTCGGCTTTCAATTGCTCGGTTCTAACCTCACCGGTCAACAAAACTCTGCGATTAAAAACGCTGACATTGACATGCAAATTGTCACCATACTTTTTGATTAAAAAGCTCTCTGCCTCCAATTGAATACCACGATCAATCGCTTGAGTTCCCGGATTTCTTCTATCAGCAATGACAAGTGCCCCCCCCGCCATTCCACCGGCCACCAATGGAAAACATCCTGTAAGCGTCACAGTGCCGAAGCCAGCCAACATAAGGCCAAGGGTTTGTCGTTTGGTTTGCTTATTCATATTTATCTTCCTAAAACTTAATCAAACATCAAGTGATCAATACCATCACACAGGCAGTGCAACAGCAATAAATGAGTTTCTTGAATGCGCGCAGTTCGATCCGCCGGCACGCATAAATTAACGTCTGTGTCGCGCAGTAATTTTCCAATTTTTCCGCCATCCTTTCCTGTGAAAGCAATGACTGACATGCCCTTAGCATGTGCTGCCTCAATAGCAGCGATTACGTTTGCAGAGTTTCCAGATGTAGAAATTCCCAGCAACACATCGCCTGACCTTCCAAGCGCTTTAACCTGCTTACTAAAAATAACTTCGTAGCTGTAATCATTGCCAATGGCCGTCATGATTGAGGAGTCTGTGGTCAAAGCAATCGCTGGTAACTCTCGTCTTTCGCGCTCAAAACGACCCACCAACTCAGCGGCAAAATGTTGCGCATCGGCAGCAGAGCCACCATTACCGCACGCTAAAACCTTTTGATCTTTCTGTAAAGCATTGACGAGCAAATGAATGGCGCGCACCACATCAGCCGACATCATTTCTGTGGCTTTTCTTTTTGTTTCAATGCTGTCTAAAAAGTGGCCCCTTACTCGAGCTTCTAAATTTTCAATCATGTCTTTATTCATCACTCAATTATGCCCTGAAGACTTCTTGTTTAAACATATATTACCCCCTGAAATTTTCATCATTGCCTTGACTCTATGTTTGATGCATTATCGGTTTTATTCGATTAATTTAATCCAAAGAAAGATGCATGGATTTATTTAAATTTGCACAAGGTCAAAACTTTCCAGCAGGAAGTCTCTTTTTAGTTCCCACGCCAATTGGAAACCTTGCCGACATCACCATCAGAGGTCTTTATATACTGAATCAGGTTGATGTTATTGCCTGTGAAGATAAGCGACATAGCGCAAATTTACTGAATGCTTATGGAATCTCAAAACCGCTCTATGCTCTTCACGAACACAATGAAAGGGCAGCCAGCGCTCACATTTTGGAGAAACTCTCGCAAGGTGAACGATGGGCCTACATCTCTGATGCGGGCACCCCGGGAATCTCAGATCCAGGCGCCATTTTGGTTGAAGCGGTTAAACAAGCAGGCTTTAATGTATTTCCCTTGCCAGGGGCTAGCGCAGTAGTTACCGCTGTTTCTGGGGCTGGGGATTTTTTAAAGAACGGATCTGGCGGCTTTCAATTTCTTGGATTTTTGCCCACTAAAGCAACACAACGCGACCAAATCATTCAAAAAGCTCAACAATCTGAGGTGAGCTCATTTTTTTATGAGGCGCCACATCGCATTGAACAGGCCCTAAAAGCCATCGCAAACCTAGTAGAGCAAGATCGAAAAATTCTGATTGCAAAAGAGCTCACCAAAGTATTTGAGGAGATCAAGGTTCTCTCTGTTGCAGAACTGACTGATTGGATGGCCACCGTTAAAAATTGGCAGGGTGAATTTGTGATTGGCATTGAAGGTCAAAGACCCACAGCAAGTTCCTCAGTCCTAGATGAAAACACCAAAAACTGGATTTTTGCTATTGGTGACAAAGTAGGGCACAAAGAACTTTCTGAAATTGTTTCATCAATAACAGGTATCAGTAAAAAAGATGCCTACAAAGAATTAATGGTTATCAAAAAGCAATAAAAAAAACCCGCTTTGATGAAAGCGGGTTTTTGTGACTGATGCCTCTTTTATTTCTTTTCAGCTTCTTTAGGCGCTTCAGGAGCCTTAGGCTCAGCAAATTTGCCCCCAGCAGATGCTGTTAAATAAACCACCGCTCTACCTAACTCGTAATCAGATACATCGGCGGCATTTGTACCAGCTCTTGCCGGCATGGCACCCTTACCCTTAACAACAGCAGATAAAAGACCGTCGTAACCGCGGCCAAGACGAGCAGACCAGCCACCTACATCACCGTATTTAGGAGCGCCCGCAGCGCCGGTTGCATGGCATGATGCACAAGCTTGCTTGTAAAGCTCCTCTCCCGTCTTAAATACCTTTGGACCAGAGGCATCTTTAAAGTCTAGAAGAGCCACTGGTTTAATTAATTGATTAGCCGACTCAGCCGCGGCATCAGGGTTTGACACTCTCTTTTTTCCATTGCCAACGTAGGTCATTAAAAATGCAATGATGATTAGCGGCACAAAAAAGCTCGCAAAAACCATCACGATTAACTGCTTAGGTGATTTAATCAAATTTCCATGCTCTTCACTCATGACTCATTCCCTTTTTATCTAGCTCGCCGACATTATAGCTAGGATAATCATTTACAGCCTTACAATCTTAGACTTGCGACCGTAGTTCAATGGATAGAATTAGAGTTTCCGAAGCTCTCGATACAGGTTCGATTCCTGTCGGTCGCACCAATCAATAAATCCCCTAAAAATAGACATAGATCAAATCTAGATCCCCAAAACCCTTTAAAATAGGGAAATATTGTTTTTTGCGCAAAAAGGGTTTTATGTCAGCAAATGTTGTCGATGCGTCTTTAGACCAGCCAATTCCGGTAGGTCAACCGATTCCTCATCGAAAAGTTATCCGCTCTTGGCTAACTCCGTTAACAGAACGTGCGGTTGCTAGAGCCATCATTTTACAAATCGTAGACACCGTCATTCTGACAGCCGGCATTATCGCTACAGTTTATTTTGAGTCTTTCCTCATCAAGCTTGCATTTGCCTTATTTTCTGGCTTCATGATTGGTCGAATTTTTATTTTGGGTCATGATGCATGCCACCAAAGCTTTACACCATACCGTGGTCTTAACAAACTTTTGGGGCGCTTGGCATTTTTACCTTCTTTGACACCCTATAGCCTTTGGGAAGTTGGTCATAACGTTGTTCATCATGGTCAAACCAATTTAAAAGGTTTTGACTTTGTTTGGGCACCACTTTCTGTTGACGAATACAACAAACTTTCCAAGACTGAAAAAGCCCTTGAGCGTCACTACCGTAGCGGATGGGGTCCAGCGCTTTACTACTTCCTCGAAATTTGGTGGAAGAAAATGTATTTTCCGAGCAAGAAAAACATGCCCGCCACTCGCCCAGCTTTCTTGTGGGACAACGTTCTAGTAACAGCCTTTGCAATTATTTGGAATGCCTTACTTGCTCTTGCAGCGCTGGCAACTGATCAGTCAATTCTATTGACCATCGTGATGGGATTCTTGATTCCATTTATCTTTTGGAATGCCATGATTGGTTTTGTGGTGTATGTTCACCACACACACCCAAGCGTTTCTTGGTACTCTGACAAATCAGAGTGGTTAAGAGCCCAACCGTTTGTATCCACAACTGTTCACTTGGTATTTCCATTCAAGTGGGGCGCCTGGATGCACCACATCATGGAGCACACCGCTCATCACGTTGACATGAGTGTGCCACTCTATCAATTAAAGCAAGCTCAAGCAAAACTCGAAGAGATGTTGCCTGAAAGAATTATTGTGCAAAAGTTTTCTTGGGCTTGGTATTTTGAAACAGCGAAGTTATGCAAGCTTTACGATACCGAAAGAAAATGTTGGCTAGATTTTGATGGCAATAAAACAGCTGATTCAATTAAGGTTGTCCTCAGTTAAATAGGCTTAAAAACGCCCTTTTAAGGGCGTTTTCAAAAAACCGTTAAAATAGTGCCTTGATACCTACAGAGAAGTTTATATGTCAACGCCACCTAGCACCCTGGAAAGCAATACACGCGTTATGAAGTTTTGCTCTTCATGCAGCCGAGAAAAGCCTTTAGAGGGTGGCACATGGATACCTACAAGCAATCGCAAACAACGCTGGATTTGTGCAAGCTGTTTATATAACCGCACTCACAGAACAGGCTCTGCAAAAGCTTAATTTACGCCGTCTCCGACGTAAGGATTACTTTTTCTTTCTTCTCCAAAGCTTGAGACTGGGCCATGCCCAGGAATGAATGCAATGTCATCCCCCAGCGGGAAGAGTTTTTCTCTAATTGATTTAATCAAATCGGCATGATTTCCTCTTGGAAAATCAGTTCGCCCAATTGATCCAGCAAATAAAACATCCCCAACTACAGCAAGGCGATCAGATTCACTATAAAAAATAATGTGCCCTGGGGTATGGCCTGGGCAATGCTTTACCAACAATTGTGTTTTTCCTACCGAGACAATTTCATCATCCTGTAACCACTTATGCGGTTCAAAGGAGTCTGAGGAGGGAAATCCAAATCTTTTACTTTGCTCTGGCAATTGATCCAACCAAAATTTCTCATCTTGATGCGGGCCTTCAATTTTGACATCCAACTCTTTGGCCAGTGCAACAGCACCTGCGCAATGATCTATATGACCATGCGTTAGCAAAATCTTCTCAGGGGTTGCGCCGCTTGTTTTTAGCGCATCGATGATTTTAGGTAAATCGCCACCTGGATCAACAATCGCGGCTGAATTAGACTCTTCACAAATCAATATTGAGCAATTTTGCTCAAAGGGTGTCACCGGAACTATGAGAACTTTTAATGTCATAGTTCCGATTATCGCAACAAATTAGATTACCAACTAGACTCGCGGTCTGGCGTTGCTGTAATTTTATGAATTGATAAATCAGCCCCGTCAAACTCTTCCTCTTGAGATAAACGAAGACCCAAAACAGTTTTTAGAGCACCGTAAACAATCAAGCCAGCAATGCTTGCAAACAGCACTCCTGAAACTGTTCCAATCAATTGGGCCCAAAAGCTGACGCCACCTAAACCACCCAAAGCTTTTTGACCAAATATGCCTGCAGCAACGCCACCCAAAGCACCACATAAACCGTGCAGTGGCCATACACCCAAGACATCATCAATCTTCCAGCGATTTTGTACCAAGGTGAACATCATTACAAAAAGGCCGCCAGCCATTCCACCAACGATCAAGGCGCCCATGGGATGCATTAAATCAGAGCCCGCACACACAGCGACCAAACCAGCCAATGGGCCGTTATAACTGAAGCCTGGGTCATTTTTTCCAGCCATCCAAGCAACTAAAGTGCCGCCGACCATTGCCATGAGAGAGTTCATTGCAACCAGACCACTTAACTTATCCACGGTTTGAGCACTCATCACATTAAAGCCAAACCAACCCACTGCTAACACCCAAGCCCCAAGTGCTAAGAATGGAATATTGGAAGGAGGGTGCGCAGAAATACGTCCATCCTTTGTGTAGCGTCCGTGACGAGCACCCAACAAAATAATGGCTGGTAACGCAATCCATCCGCCCACTGCATGCACAACTACCGAACCAGCAAAGTCGTGAAATTCTTCGCCAGTTAAAGCCTTTATCCATGCCTGAAATCCAAACTGTTGATTCCAAACCATGCCCTCAAAAATCGGATAAACAAAGCCCACCAATATAAAAGTTGCAATTAATTGAGGGTTGAATTTGGCTCGCTCAGCAATGCCACCAGAAATAATTGCGGGGATTGCTGCGGCAAAAGTGAGTAAAAAGAAGAACTTAACTAACTCAAAACCATTCTTTTGAGCCAAAGCTTCGGCGCCCGTGAAAAAGTTTACGCCGTAAGCAATGCTGTAACCAATGAAAAAATAAGCAATTGTTGAAACAGCAAAATCAATTAAGATCTTAACCAAGGCATTGACTTGATTCTTTTTACGAACTGTTCCAAGCTCTAAAAAAGCAAAACCTGCGTGCATAGCAAGCACCATGATGGCGCCAGTCATGATAAAAAGAGCGTCGACACCAGTTTTGAAGTTTTCCATATAGATTCCTACAAGGCATTTATTAAGCTCAGAATTATGATGGCTTACATGCATCTCTCTGAACCAAAATGCACCAATATTGTGCAAACTTATTTTTGGAGCTTTTTCCGCCCTTAGGTACAATGAGACATCGATGGGAGAGTTTGGTTAATCCAACGCCGAAGGCGCAATGCCCATGAACGCTCAGGCAAATGGACCGTCGATATTTACACTCTGGAGAGCGGCATTCAATTGCCCACCGAAGGGGCTAAAAACTTGTGAACGGTTTACAAGTTTCAATCTCTCAGGTAACAGGACAGGGGGGCATCAATTCCATTGAGGAGTTTGGATGTCCGTCGCCCCTACGCCATTAAAGCGCACCATCTTATTTGAAACACATCAATTGGCTAGCGCCAAATTAGTCGATTTCGGCGGATGGGAAATGCCTGTTAATTATGGCTCTCAAATTGAAGAGCACATTGCAACCAGAACTCATTGCGGTATTTTTGACGTCTGTCATATGGCAGCAGTCGATGTTGTGGGGGCAGATGCGAAATCTTTTTTAGAAAAAGTATTGGCTAACGACGTCAACAAATTAAAAACCAATGGTCAAGCTCTTTATAGTTGCCTTCTCAATCATGAAGCGGGCGTCATTGATGATCTCATTGTTTATCGTTTCGACCCCAACTATCGCTTGGTGATTAATGCGGCCACTGCTCACACTGATTTAGAGTGGCTGAATCAAGAAGCAAAAGCCTTTGCTCAAGTTCAATTAATCCCAAGAAGACCCGATTTATTGAATAGTCAGAATCCTCAGGGGATGATTGCCGTTCAAGGCCCACAAGCACTTGAGCTAATTGGCTCAGCGATACCGACACTTGCCACTGCCACTAAAGAATTAAAAGTTTTTCATGCTCGTTGTGTTGAAACGCCATTTGGCGAAATCATGATTGCACGCACTGGCTATACCGGAGAGGATGGGGCAGAACTATTGGTTCCCATTTCTCAAACAGCGACTATTTGGTCCATATTGGTCAATGCCGGAGCCCATCCAGCAGGCTTGGGTGCTAGAGATACCCTTCGACTCGAAGCTGGTATGAACTTGTATGGCCAAGATATGGACGAGCAAACCAATCCCTTAGACGCAGGCCTTGGCTGGACAATTGACCGCTCGACAAGTCGTTCATTCAATGGCCGTCAGGCCCTTGAAAACAGAAAACAACAATTTGTTTTTTTAGGTTTAATTCTTCAGGACAAGGGCGTCTTAAGATCACATCAAATTGTTAAATCTTCTGAAGGGGAGGGTGAAATTACCAGCGGCACATTTAGCCCTTCGCTTCAAAAGTCTATTGCTCTGGCCAAGCTGCCGCTTCAAACAAAAGTCGGTGATTTGGTAAAGGTTGTGATTCGTGACAAAGAATTAAATGCAGTTGTAGTGAAACCCCCTTTCGTACGCCATGGCAAAGCCTTGGTTTAATTTTTGGAGAACTTTATGAATATTCCTCAAGACCTACGTTACACAGAATCACATGAATGGATCAGACAAGAAGCCGATGGCTCAATTACTGTCGGCATTACAGATCATGCCCAAGAAGCCTTGGGAGACATCGTCTTTTTAGAGCTTCCCTCTGTGGGCAAAACTTTTAATGCTGGAGATGCTTGCGCAGTAGTCGAATCAGTCAAAGCTGCTAGCGATATTTATGCGCCCTTGAGCGGTGAGGTCATTGCTAATAATGATGCTGCTGTCAGTGCGCCAGAATCTGTTAACTCAGATGCTTATGGATCATGGTTATTCAAAATGAAGCCGGCAGATATTTCTAAAGTAGATGGGCTCCTTACAGCCGATGCTTATGCAAAAACTATTGGTGCCTAAAAAATGAAAAGCTCTTTGACCTCTCTTGAAAACCACGAAGCTTTTTTAAGCCGTCACATTGGACCATCTTCAGCAGATGAGTTATCGATGTTGCAATTTCTTGGCTTTAATGAGCGTAGCGATTTAATTAATGCAGTTGTTCCAAGCAATATTAGAAGTAAAGACAAGCTACCGCTTGGTGAATACTCCATTGCTAAAGGTGAAAGCGAAGCGCTTAATTTATTGGCTAACATTGCAAATAAAAATAAGGTTTTTAAGAGCTTCATTGGTCAGGGTTATTTCAATAACATCACACCCGGCGTCATTCAAAGAAATATTTTAGAAAATCCTGCTTGGTACACCGCCTATACGCCCTATCAACCTGAGATTTCTCAGGGGCGCCTAGAGGCAATTGTTAACTTTCAACAAATGTTGATTGATTTAACTGGCATGGACATTGGCAATGCCTCGATGTTGGATGAGGGTACTGCCGCTGCAGAGGCCATGACTCTCGCTTTGCGAACTTGCCAATCGAAATCAAATACTTTCTTTGTGGCAGAGAATGTTCTGCCACAAACAATTGCAGTCATCAAAACAAGAGCTAAACCACTGAATATCACAGTGCAAATTGGCTCTATTGAAGAAGCACAACAGGCGGATGCCTTCGCTGTTCTTCTTCAATATCCTGGGGTGGATGGCTCAGTTAACGATCTATCAATCTATCAAAAAGTTGCTGAATCAATCCATGCCAAAGGTGGATTGCTAATCGTTGCAGCAGATTTACTGGCACTTACTCTATTAACGCCTCCGGGAGAGTGGGGTGCCGACGTAGCAGTAGGTACTGCTCAACGCTTTGGTGTTCCCATGGGTTTTGGTGGCCCTTCAGCTGGCTACCTTGCAACCAAGGATGCTTTCAAAAGAAGCATGCCAGGCCGTCTAGTGGGGGTCACGATTGACGCTCAAGGTCAGCCTGCATATCGACTTGCCCTTCAAACACGCGAACAACATATTCGCCGGGAAAAAGCCACTTCTAACATTTGTACTGCTCAAGTTTTATTGGCGGTTATGGCAAGTATGTATGCCATTTACCATGGCCCTGATGGCTTAAAAAAGATTGCGCTAAAAACACACCGTCAAACCAGCATTCTTGCATTGGCATTAA
>CAYVBV010000042.1:9219-15576 GCA_964449745.1 uncultured Polynucleobacter sp.
AAAAAGATTGCGCTAAAAACACACCGTCAAACCAGCATTCTTGCATTGGCATTAAAGAAACTAGGTTTAACAATTGTGAACCAACACTGGTTTGACACCATCACTGTCAGAGTGCCAAATGCCAATCAAGTTCATCAGCTCGCTCAAAAACAAGCTTGTAATTTTAGAGAAGTAGATGCTGAGCACATTGGCATTTCTTTAGATGAAACAACCAGTCGCGAAGAACTCAATTTAATTTGGAACATCTTGGGCGGACAAGGGGCTCTTGATATTGATGCTTTAGATAAAGAAGTACTTGGTGCAATTCCAGCTTCTTTAATACGTCAAAGTGCATACTTGACTCATCCAACTTTCAATCGCTACCACTCTGAGCATGAAATGCTTCGTTATTTGCGCAGCTTGGCTGACAAAGACTTGGCACTTGATCGCACCATGATTCCATTGGGTTCTTGCACAATGAAATTAAATGCCACCAGTGAGATGATGCCAGTGACTTGGCCAAATTTTTCTCAAATTCATCCATTAGCTCCTCAAGATCAATGGGCTGGCTATGCAAAACTAATTGAAGATACTGAGAAAATGATGTGCGCAGCGACTGGCTACGCTGCAGTTTCATTGCAGCCGAATGCTGGCTCTCAAGGTGAGTATGCAGGTCTATTAGTGATATCAGCCTATCACGCATCACGTGGTGAAGGTCATCGCAACATCTGCCTAATTCCCTCATCAGCACATGGAACGAACCCAGCTTCGGCACAAATGGCTGGCATGCAAGTGGTAGTGGTCAACTGTGATGCCAACGGTAACGTTGATTTAGTTGATCTCAAAACCAAAGCAGAGTTGCACTCTAAGAATCTTGCTGCCATCATGATTACCTATCCAAGTACCCATGGTGTATTTGAAGAAGGTGTTCAAGAGTTATGCGAAATCATTCATCAACATGGGGGTCAGGTTTATATCGACGGCGCCAACATGAATGCTTTGGTCGGTACTGCCGCCCCAGGCCAATTTGGCGGAGACGTCAGTCACCTAAATCTTCATAAAACTTTCTGCATTCCTCACGGTGGCGGTGGCCCAGGCGTGGGTCCAGTAGCTGTACGATCTCATTTAGCTCCTTTCTTGCCTTGCTCTTTCACAGCGGGTACGGCCAATCGATGGAGTGATCTTGAATGGATGCGCATTAGCGCAGCACCATTTGGGTCTGCATCCATTCTTCCAATTTCATGGATGTATGTCGCCATGATGGGATCAGAAGGCTTAACTAAGGCAACGGAAACAGCCATTCTTTCAGCCAATTATGTTGCTAAAAAGCTAGCTCCTTTCTATCCCGTTTTGTACAAGGGCAACCAAGATTTAGTTGCTCATGAATGTATTATTGATTTGAGACCGCTTCAAAAAGAGACTGGCATCAGCAATGAAGATGTTGCCAAACGTTTAATGGACTTCGGCTTTCATGCGCCAACCATGAGTTTTCCAGTTCCTGGAACCCTGATGATTGAGCCCACCGAGAGCGAGTCCAAGTTTGAGCTTGATCGCTTTATTGAAGCGATGGTGGCAATTGCGGAGGAAATCAAAAAAGTCGGTAATGGTAGTTACGACAAACTTGATAATCCACTCAAAAATGCGCCACACACCGCTGAAATTGTTTTGGCAAATGAGTGGAATCACTCCTATACCCGAGAAGAAGCTGCCTATCCAGTGGCAAGACTTAGAAAAAATAAATACTGGCCACCAGTCGGACGAGCAGATAACGTATATGGAGATAGAAATTTATTCTGTACCTGTGTACCCATTGCTGAATATGCTTAAATAATTTTTTTATTTACAGCTGTACGGGGTCGCGCTCAATATACCAGCCGACCCCTTTTCTTTTGGTGGTTTGCGTGGCGAGTGTCTGTTGAAATATCTCTAGTCCTAATTGCAAAGCTTGGCGATTAGTTGATTCTATTAACATTTGGGCTCTTTCTTGGCCAGCTAAACGAACCATTGTTTTAGGCACCACATCATTTAAAACAACATTGATTGGCCAAACCTCTGACTGATTGGCGCTGGCTGCTGCCTCCTTAAGCATATCTATTGCAGCGCTCAATGTTTTATGTTCTGCATGTATCAGCGCTTGATAAGAGAAGGGTGGCAAACCCAGTATTTTTCTTTCTTCACAAATTTCTGATAAAAACCCATTGACATCATCTCGTTGAAGATAGCGGTAGGGGGCTGCGGTGGGATATCTTGTTTGAATCACAACTCTAGAATTTAGGGATTTGGCACTTCTACCAGCTCGACCAGTCACCTGCATCAACTGAGCAAAAAGTCTTTCTGGAGCGCGATAGTCCTGCGAAAATAAACTGGCGTCGGCATCAATCACCCCAACCAATCCTACCGATTGATAATCATGCCCCTTAGCAATCATTTGAGTTCCTACAATGATGTCTGCCTCACCCTCATGAATTGCGCCAAATAACTCTTCTGCACTGCCTTTCTTTCTGGTGGTGTCAGCGTCAATACGCAAAATTTTTGCACTTGGAAACTCTTTTGATAAATATTCTTCAATTTTTTGAGTTCCTTTGCCCAAAGGTATTAAGTCTGCGTTGCCACAACTTGGGCAATTTTTGGGGATTGGCTTAATTAAGCCACAATGATGACAGCATAAAGTAGCTCTTTCATTGGGGGGACGATGTAAAACCATGTGCGCCGAACATTTCACACAATCAGAGACCCAAGCACATGCATCACAAGTTAATACTGGTGAATAACCTCGCCGATTAATAAATATCAGGCTCTGCAATCCCAGCTCCAAGCTCTTAGCAATGCCACTTAATAGATGTTGACTAAACCCATGAATATTTTTATATCCAGATTGCCTCTCAAGATTGAGATCGACAATATCTACCCTTGGTTTTTGAGCATCTTTTGCAGCTCTTTGATTAAGAATTAATTTTTGATATTTCTTTTCCTGGGCGTTAAACCAAGTTTCTAAGCTAGGCGTTGCCGAAACAAGTAGTACTGGAATTTCTAATTTTTTGGCGCGCCACACGGCCAAGTCGCGCGCAGAATATCGCACTCCCTCTTGTTGTTTATAAGATAAATCATGCTCTTCATCAACCACAATCGCTTTAAGATTTGGAATTGAACTCATGGCCGCCATTCTTGTTCCAAGAATAATTTGAGCCTCACCCTTATTGGCTTTGGCCCAATTATCGGCTCGTACTCGATCTGAAAGACGACTATGGATTACCACCAATGATTTATCGGGGAAAGCTTGTCGAATGCTTTCTTCTAATTGTGGCGTCAAATTAATTTCTGGAACCATCATCAGCGCTTGAGAGTTTTTCTCTGTGAGCACTCTTGATAGCCAACTCAAATAAGTGATTGTTTTTCCACTGCCTGTGACACCCTGCATTAAATAGCAATTAAATTTATTTTTCTTTGATGCCAACACCAACTCAGCCACTGCCAACTCTTGCTCATTATTAAGAACGACTTCTTTCAAGGCACTGCTTAAATTATTTTCTTGAGTGGTAGGGGGAGGTTCTTTCTTCTTGGATACATTTTTTTTCTCTTTAGAAAGTAATGCCCACTTTTCTTTTTGTCTCCAATATTTCGGAATACTTGGAACAATGACTTCACCCACAGATTTTTGGTAATAATCAGAGGCAAACTCTGCCATGGCAACCACATCTTCAGAAATCGGCAAAGTAGGGGCAAGTGCAATGACTTTTTTTAATTGATGAACATCGAATTGAGAATTTTCAACTTGCTTGATGACGACGCCCACAGTTTCTTTTTTTCCAAACTCCACAGATACAACCTGCCCTCTTTTGGGCAAGCTACCCAAGAGTTCACCTTCCCAAAGATAGTCAAATAACTTATTAACAGGGGTGTCGACAGCAACTTGAACGATGCAGTCTTTCAAGTTTTTTTCTATAAAGTTCATGTTTTACTTTAACTCTGTCGTAAAGACTGTTGCTGTGAAATAGATTTTTCTATGGTTGTATTAACTGTGGAAAACCTTGTGGATAAGTTGTTAACTTTTTGAGTTTTTCCTATATTCCATGAGTATCAATGATTTCTATTTATTAGCCACCAATTATAATTAATCGATATAAATCAATGGGTTAATAAAAATACTCAACTATTAAATTCTTGATTTAGGTGAGTTTTTTGCTTTCGAACACAAACTACAGGGTCTGTGCATAAGTTATCACTCACATGCCGGTGAAGTTTATTTTCTAAGTTGGCTTGAGTGATCTAAAACAGTTTCAACCAGAGCAGTCACGTGCTCAGGATTTGTGAACTGTGAAATACCGTGACCCAAATTAAAAACATGGCCATCTAGCGTGTGGAGGTTCTCTGCTAGGGCAGGAGATGCTGCAAGTTCGTCTAATATTCTTTTGGCCTCAGCACTAATTTGCTCAGGGCTTGAAAATAATGCCAAGGGATCAAAGTTACCTTGAAGTGCCAGTGGTGTTTTGTTTGCAAGTAAGCGCTTACGTGACTTACCAACTGATGCAGTCCAATCCAAACCAATGACATCTGCTCCAGAGTGTGCAATATCCTCTAACCAAATTCCACCGCCCTTAGTAAATACCAAGATTGGAATTCTCTGGCCATCTTTGTCGCGAGGCAATAATTCAATGACCGCTCTCATGCTAGCCAAGGAGGTCTTCTGGTACCAGCCGTCAGGAAGCAAGCCTCCCCAAGTATCAAAAATCATCAATGCTTGTGCACCAGCATCTACCTGAGCTTTTAAATAGTCAGCCACAGATTGAATATTTGCATCCAAAACCTTTTTCATCAAATCAGGTCTTTGGTACAACATTTCTTTAGTGTGTTTAAAGTCTGAAGAGCCAGAGCCTTCAATCATGTAACAAGCAAGTGTCCATGGGCTACCTGAAAAACCAATTAGCGGAACTCTTTGCTGACCATTCTGAATCAATGCTTTTCTAATTTCCGAAACCGCATCGAACACATATTTCAATTGGTTAAGATCTGCTGGACGCAACTGATTGACTGCCTGCTCATCTCTTAATGGGCGACTGAATCTTGGGCCCTCACCAGCTTCAAAGCTCAGACCCAAGCCCATTGCATCTGGAATTGTCAAAATATCTGAAAAAAGAATAGCCGCATCCAATGGATAGCGATCCAAAGGTTGAAGTGTGACTTCTGTTGCTAATTGAGGATTCTTTGCAAGAGCTAAAAAACTGCCTGCTTTAGCTCGCGTTGCGTTGTACTCAGGTAAGTAACGACCTGCCTGGCGCATCAACCAGATAGGTGTTCTATCGGTTGATTGCTTTAAGCATGCGCGCAGGAATCGATCGTTAATTAGACCCAATTATCTCTTTTGACGTAATTTTGCGATGGCCGCTAACTGGGCCGCAGCCATTGCAAACTCAGATTGAGCATGTGCAAAATCAATATCACTTGTGCGATTTTGCATGGCTTCTTCTGCAGCCTTTTTAGCTTCAGTGGCTTTTGCTTCATCAAGGTCATGGCCACGAATAGCAGTATCAGCAAGCACTGTTACTTTGTTGGGTTGAACCTCAAGAATGCCGCCAGCAACGAAAACAAATTCTTCATCACCATCAGCTTTTTCAATGCGTACTGCACCTGGGCGAATTCTGGTAATGAGGGGAGTGTGTCCCGGCAAAATACCTAATTCACCACTTTCGCCAGGCAAAGCAACAAACTTTGCTTCGCCCGCGAAAATGGACTGCTCGGCGCTAACTACATCAACGTGGATGTTAGACATGTGCGTTCCTTGGTATTACTGCAACTTCTTAGCTTTTTCGATTGCCTCGTCAATGCCGCCAACCATGTAGAACGCCTGTTCTGGCAAATGGTCAAGCTCACCATCAACAATCATCTTGAAGCCACGGATTGTTTCTTTCAATGGAACATATTTACCTGGAGAACCAGTAAACACTTCCGCAACGTGGAAAGGTTGTGACAAGAAACGCTGAATCTTACGAGCACGTGCAACAGCTTGCTTATCTTCTGGTGACAATTCGTCCATACCCAAAATCGCAATAATGTCGCGCAACTCTTTATAGCGTTGCAATGTTGTTTGAACACCACGAGCTACGTTGTAGTGCTCTTCACCAACCACTTGTGGATCTAACTGACGGCTAGTTGAATCAAGTGGATCAACCGCTGGGTAAATACCTAAAGCAGCAATATCACGAGACAACACAACTGTTGAGTCTAAGTGCAAGAATGTTGTCGCTGGGGATGGATCTGTTAAGTCGTCCGCTGGAACGTAAACGGCTTGAATAGATGTAATCGAACCAGTTTTGGTAGAAGTAATACGCTCTTGTAGACGGCCCATTTCTTCAGCCAATGTTGGCTGGTAACCCACAGCTG
>CAYVBV010000043.1:0-15176 GCA_964449745.1 uncultured Polynucleobacter sp.
TATGACATCACCTTTTTACATCCCAAGGGCAATGAAGAATTCCCGATTGGAGGTGAAGGGGTGTTGATTGAGTTGGTCCAGGCACCTCCTGAGGTGATTGCTGCTCTGGGCTAACTTGGCTTAAATCAAGCTAATTTCTTAATAAAAAAGCCATGCGATGCATGGCTTTTTTAATCAAATCTTTTAAATGAAAACTCTGTTGTATTTCTAGCTATTCTTTTTAGTCTATTTAAGCGTAGGCTTGCATATAGCTCAGACCTTTACGCCATTCGGCAAAGGCAGCCAATTTAGGGGGTAATTCTTTGATCTTGCCAATTAACAGTAAACCCTTGTTTTTATTCAATTCTTTGCATAAAACCAAAAATTCATCGTCTGATAAATGATTAAAACCGTATCTCACACAAGGCTCCTATTGAGTGTCCTTATGGCTTTAACGCCTGACTTTTGAATTTGGTTGACGCCAATTCGAAGAAAATTGATTTGTTTCAGATGTGTGTCATGGGACATTTTTTCTATCAAAAGGCATAATGTCACTTTTGCACGAAAAAGCATTACGTACTCATAACCATAACTATTTGTTTTACAGGAGTTTTTTATGTCAAACTTGCCACAAGGCATGGCCATCAGCGCCGAAGTAACCCCAGAATTCGCCACTATTTTGACCCCAGAAGCTTTGGCTCTGGTCGCCAAACTTCATCGTGCCTTTGAGCCTCGTCGTCAAGAACTCCTAAAAGCTCGTGTTGAGCGTACCAAGCGTTTAGATGCTGGTGAGCGCCCAGACTTTTTGCCTGAAACCAAACACATTCGTGAAGGTGACTGGAAAGTAGCCCCAATCCCTGCAGCCTTGCAGTGCCGTCGTGTGGAAATCACTGGCCCAGTCGAAGCCAAAATGGTGATCAATGCCTTTAACTCAGGCGCAGACTCTTACATGACAGACTTTGAAGATTCGAACAGCCCAAGCTGGACCAATCAGATTCAAGGTCAAATCAATATGAAAAAAGCTGTTCGTCGCGAACTAAGCCTCGAACAAAACGGCAAAAGCTATAAATTGAATGACAAGATTGCCACATTGCAGGTGCGCCCACGTGGTTGGCACTTGGATGAAAAGCATGTGACTGTAGATGGTCAACGTGTTTCTGGCGGTATTTTTGACTTTGCCTTGTTCTTCTTCCACAACGCCAAAGAGCAATTGGCTCGCGGTGCTGGCCCATATTTCTATTTGCCAAAAATGGAAAGCCATTTAGAAGCTCGCTTGTGGAATGACATTTTCTGCATGACTCAAGACGAACTTGGTTTCCCACGCGGCACTATCAAAGCGACTGTCTTGATTGAAACTATCTTGGCAGCTTTTGAGATGGATGAAATCTTGTATGAGTTGCGTGAGCACAGCGCTGGCTTGAACGCCGGTCGTTGGGACTATATCTTCTCTTGCATCAAGAAGTTCAAAGTGGACAAAAACTTCTGCTTGGCCGATCGTGCCAAAGTGACCATGACTTCACCATTCATGCGTGCATATGCCTTGTTGTTATTGAAGACTTGCCACAAGCGTGGCGCACCTGCGATGGGTGGTATGAGCGCCTTGATTCCAATCAAGAATGATCCTGAGAAGAATGCGATTGCGATGCAGGGCATCATCAACGATAAGAAACGTGATGCTGAAGACGGTTACGATGGTGGTTGGGTGGCTCACCCAGGTTTGGTTGAGCCTGCCATGGCTGAGTTCAAGAAAGTATTGGGCGATAAGCCAAACCAATTCGAAAAACAAAAGCCTGAAGTGAATGTCACTGCAGCTGATTTGTTGAATTTCCAACCAGAGACGCCGATTACTGAAGCAGGTCTGCGCATGAACATCAACGTGGGTATTCATTACCTAGGTGCTTGGTTGGCTGGTAATGGTTGCGTGCCGATTCATAACTTGATGGAAGATGCTGCGACTGCAGAGATCAGCCGTTCACAAGTTTGGCAGTGGATTCGTTCACCTAAGGGCGTGTTGGAAGACGGCACTAAAGTGACTGAGCAATTGGTGCGCAAATTGATTGCTGAAGAATTGCCAAAAGTAAAAGCAAGCGGTGCAACAGGTCACTGGGACCGTGCTGCTGAGATTTTTGACACAATGAGCACCAGCGAGAAATTCGAAGAATTCTTGACTTTGCCTTTGTACGAGGAAATCTAATTGACTATCTTGGCCATCGACACCTCGACACAGTGGTGTTCAGTGGCCTTGGTCAATCATTCAGGGGGTTTGGGTTCGTCAAACGGCGAATCAAAACCTCCTTTCTCTTTGATCAAGCACGAGAATTTAGGTCCTGAGTCGAGTCAATACGCCTTGGATTGGGTCGAAGCCTTGCTTGAAGAGGCGCAACTGAATTTCAGAGATTTAGACGCGATTGCTGTGGGCATTGGCCCAGGGGCTTTTACGGGCATTCGCATCGGGGTCGGTATCGGGCAGGGCATGGCCTTTGCGGCTGACTTACCGTGTTTGCCGATTGTTTGTTTGGATGCGGTGGCATTAGAGGGTATTGAGCGCTTATCTTTATCTACGCACGAGACCGTCTTGGTTGCTATGGATGCTCGCATGAGTGAGGTTTACTGGGCGCTGTACTCTGTAGAAGATAATGGTTTGCCTAAGCGCTTAGGAGACGTTTACTTATCTGCCCCGGATGCAATTGATCTACCTCATACGTCTTTCTCTTTGGTGGGTAATGCGATCACTGCTTATCCTGATGCGATGATCTCTATCAAAGAGCGTGCAGAAAAAGTGGATGCTGAGGCCTTGCCTCATGCAAGATCGATTGCCAAATTGGGTTTAGATGCGCTGGCTAAAGGTTTGCAAGTCAATGCAGCTGAGTTGCAGCCCATTTATGTGCGTGACAAGGTGGCTCAAACCATTGCTGAGAGAGCGCTAGAGCAGACTGCTCAAACTAAATAAATCATCTAATATGGACATTCGATTATTGCCTATGGCTCTGAGAGACTTAGATGAAGTCATGGCCATTGAACAACGCAGTCATGTTTCGCCGTGGACAGTGGGTAACTTCACCGATTCTTTGCATGCAGGATACTGGGCTTATTCTTTGAGACAGATGGCGGTGGATGATGAGGCACGAGATCCATTGCTCGGTTATTGTGTGTTGATGCCGGTCATGGATGAATTGCAGTTACTCAACATCACGATTGACCCAGCTTTTCAAAGGCGAGGTTTAGCCAGAAAAATTCTGAAAGTCATTGAAGATGCGGCTCAAGCAAAATCATTCAAAGATATTTTTTTAGAAGTGCGCATCAGCAATCAACCCGCTATTGCCTTGTATCAAGCCCTGGGTTTCCAAGAGGTGGGTCGACGTAAAGATTATTACCCTGCACCCCATGCGCAACGTGAAGATGCCTTGCTCATGAAAAAATCACTGGCTCATGAATAAGAGATAATGAGGCATGAGTCAAAACGATTATTTAAATGCCATGGGTATCAGTACTTGGGTCGTCAGAGATGGCGAGTCTCAAGAAGCCTCTGTTTCACAGCAGATTAATCAAACTCAAGCCAATGAGGCATCATCTACTGCCTCATCGACCGCATCACCCAAGAAAGTAAGAACTGAAGCAACAGAATCTTCAGAAGCTACAGGCATCTGGAGTTTTGTCATGGATGATTTATCCGGTGATGCCAGCCTCTTGTTTGACAAAATTTTGGCGTCTTTGATGTTGACGCGCCAAGCTGTGCAAATATTAACCAGTCAAGAGGCTCGGGCAGGTAAAGTCAATGGGCAAGTGGTGGTGGCAATGGGTTCTTCGATGACAAGGCAACTCTTGCAATTGGATGAGGGTTTCGAAGAATCCAGAGGTGCCGTTCATTCTCTTGAGCTTGGAGACAATGAATGGCCAGTAGTGCTAACCTATCATCCAGAGCATTTGCTCAAGCAACCCAAGGATAAAGCCAAAGCTTGGCAAGATTTATTGCTGGCACGCTCTTTGATTTAATCAAACGCACACATCACTCAATCTCTGTGGATTAGTGTTTGTGTTCACCAATCAAATGGAGTGAGTCGTATTCAGCTTGATTGCGCTTGTGCCAACGCATGATGTAAATCATGATCAGGCAGACAAAACTTCCAAATAGAACAATCACAATTGAGATGGGAACATTCAGCCAAATCAGTAGGGCATACAAACAGAGCATGCCTAAAACGGATAGATTTTCATTGAAGTTCTGCACGGCGATTGAGTGACCTGCAGACAAAAGAACGTGACCGCGGTGTTGTAAAAGGGCGTTCATGGGCACCACAAAATAACCAGACATCCAACCAATTGTGGCCAAGAAAATATAAGCAATGAGTAAATACAAGGGCAACTGGAATAGACCCAAGTCAATCACCACATCTGGAATCAAATCACGACGGTAAATGGCCATGACCATGACCAAGGCTCCCATGATGACACCATACTTGAGGACTGTGAGTGATTTCTTCAAAGGAATGCGTGATGCCGCCCAAACGGCTCCGCCAGCAACACCAAAAGCCACCACAGCTTGCAAAATCGCTCCTTGCGATAGGCTCATGCCCAGAGCTGATTCAGCCCACTTTAAGACAATGAACTGAAGGGTTGCACCTGCACCCCAGAATAAAGTGGTCACCGCCAAAGAAATCTGGCCCAAGCGATCTTTCCATAAGGTGGAGAAACAGTGCTCAAAGTCTTTAATGAGGCGAATGGGGTTTTTCTCTTGCTGAGGGTATCTGGCTCCAGTATCTGGAATCTTGAGATTAAAGCCTGCAGCAATCAAATAAATCAATGCAATCACGCAAATGGCTGCCTCTGGCGCTGTATCCACCCCAGTGTCAAATCCTGGTAAGTCAAAGCCCAGTAAGGCAGTGGATAATTGATTGGAGATTAGAGCGCCCCCTAGAACGGTCCCCAAAATAATGGAACCCACCGTTAGGCCTTCAATCCAACCATTGGCGGCCACGAGTTTTTCTGGGGGGAGTAATTCAGTCAAAATACCATATTTAGCTGGTGAGTAGGCTGCTGCACCCAATCCTACGATGGCATAAGCCGCCAGTGGGTGCATGGTAAAAAGCATGGCCAGGCAGCCCACGATTTTGATGCTGTTGGTCCAGAACATCACATTGCCCTTGGGGCGAGAATCTGCAAAGGCGCCGACAAAGGCGGCCAGAAGAACGTAGGAGAGAACGAAGAAAAGTTTCAGGAGCGGAGTCATCCAGGCAGGTGCCTGAAGTTGGTATAACAATGCAATGGCAGCAATGAGCAGGGCATTGTCGGCGAGCGACGAAAAAAATTGCGCCGCCATAATTGTGTAAAAACCTGGTTTCATTCGTACAATCTAGTTATGAAGTGCCATTAAAACACGAAAGCGAGTATTTTCTGTCAAGACCGATTCATGCCCTTATCCATACTGATGCCTTTGCTCATAATTTAGAGCGAGTGCGTCAGCTTGTGCCTGGTTCCAAAGTCTGGTCTGTGGTCAAGGCCAATGCCTATGGGCATGGCTTGGAGGGGGCTTTCAAGGGGCTTGCCAGTACAGATGGTTTTGCCCTCTTGGATTTGGCTGAGGCCGAGATACTTCGTCAGCAGGGTTGGAGGGGGCCCATTCTCTTGTTAGAGGGCTTATTTAAGCAAGAAGACGTATTTCTAGCCCAAGATTTGCAGTGTGATTGCGTGGTCCATGACCATAATCAAGTGGATTGGTTGGAGAATTTGAGTGAAGCCAATACTACTCAAGCTTTGCCCAAGATATTCCTCAAAATGAACACGGGCATGAATCGCCTAGGTTTCAAACCTGAAGAGTATCGCGAGGTGTATCACCGTCTGCATTCTGCCAAGTATCAAATTACTCACATGACACACTTTGCCAATGCCGACTACATTGATAGAACACCTAGTGTGGATCAGCAAGCTGAGTTATTTCATCAAAGTACAGAAGGCTTGGCTGGAGAAAAGTCACTGTCTAATTCAGCGGCCATTTTGTGGCATCACCATGTGATTTATTCTGATTGGGTTCGACCCGGAATCATGATCTATGGAGCCTCACCCTCTGGACGTTATGAGGATATTCAGGAGAGCCATCTTCAAGCCACGATGTCATTGCGCTCAGAAGTGATTGCGATTCAGCACCTGAATGCTGGTGATTCTGTGGGTTATGGCTCGCGTTATCGAACCGATGTCCCCATTCGAATTGCCATCATTGCTTGTGGTTATGCTGATGGTTATCCACGCCATGCACCTGATGGCACGCCCGTTTGGGTCGCAGGACCTCAAGGCTTGGCAGATGGCAAGATTTGTTTGATGACAGGGCAGGTGTCGATGGACATGATCACGGTGGATGTCACGGACATGCCTCATGTTCAAGTGGGTACTTCTGTTGAATTATGGGGTCAACATTTACCGGTGGATCAGGTAGCGCAAGCTGCGGGCACGATTGGTTATGAATTACTGTGCGCTGTGGCTCCTAGAGTGAAGCGTAAGATCGACTAATTCAGATCAGCTGTTTTAGATTCGCTCTCACAAATTCCGACTCATCTATTTGCAAACATGATTTTCGATGACATAAAAAAAGAAGACCGGAGTCTTCTTTTTTAGTGTTGTAGTGACTCAGACTCACTTGCGCCAAATTTGCCACCAAGAGGCTTTGTTCTCATCCGCACCTGTGCGTTTGCCTGTGACCAAAATCTGACTTTCAGGGAAATTCAGTTTCAGAACGCGCAAGGCATCGTTGCTTAAGTCTTTCATGTTGAGCGCTTCATAGGATTTGTGCAGGATGTACAAAGCTTCTTCAGTCGCTGGAGCGCGATCGTAATCGGTGATGGCGCGTTGAGCACGATTGATCGCCGCCAAATAAGCGCCGCGTCGGTAGTAATAACGCGCAGTATTGACATCGCTGTCCGCCAATGAGTTCACGATGTAACGCATGCGATCCAAAGCATCCGGTGTGTATTTGCTCTCAGGGAAGCGGGTCGTTAAAGTTTTAAAAGCTTCAAAGGCATCACGCGCTGCGCGTGGGTCGCGCTCGCTCAGGTCTTGACCTGTGAGCTTGCCCAAGAAACCCATATTGTCATTAAAGGTGATCAAACCTTTGAGGTAATACGCATAGTCCACCGATGGATGACCTGGATGGAGTTGTAAAAAGCGATCAACCGCGGTGATGGCCTGAGCCAACTCACCATCTTTCCAATGGCAGTAAGCCACGTTGATTTGAGATTGTTGAGCGTAGGGGCCAAATGGATATCGAGCTTCTAGTTTTTCAAAATACTTGACGCATTTGGCGTTATCACCACCTTCCATCGCATCTTTGGCTTCTACATACAGTTTGTTTTGTGACCAGCCTGCGGTTTCATCGTTGGCATCACCTGCACAACCAGACAATAAAGCTGTGGCGCTCAATGCGCAGACAGTTGCAAAGGAAGTCACGACACGTAAGCCAATGCGACTTAAACTAGCGTTATTCATAGATGGAAAGGCATCCAATTTTGGCATTACCAGATTCTCCTGAAATCAATGCACTCGATTATATCGATGAGGAAGACATTATCGCTGTTGTTGTGCCAGATAATTTGGCAGGAGAGCGTTTGGACAAGGTTTTGGCCCAATTAATTCCTCAACATTCCAGAAATCGCCTGCAAACATGGATTGAAGATGGATTTGTCACTTTGGGAGGGGAAACTCTCAAGATTCGTTATGCAGTCAAGGCGGGCGATCAAATCACGGTGGTTCCTCAGGCCACACCTGAAGAACAGGCCTATCAAGCTGAGAATATTCCTTTGGACATCGTTTATGAAGACGATGATGTATTGGTGATTCATAAGCCAGCAGGCATGGTGGTTCATCCTGCCGCAGGGAACTGGTCGGGCACCTTGTTAAATGCCTTGTTGCACTATTACCCAGCCATCAGTACGGTGCCACGCGCCGGCATAGTGCATCGTTTAGATAAAGACACCTCAGGCTTGTTGATGGTGGCTAAAACTTTGGAAGCTCAGACTGATTTGGTGCGTCAATTACAGGCGCGTCAAGTCAATCGCCGATATTTGGCCTTCGCTTGGGGGCAGGTACGCCCGCAAACGATTCATGCATCCATCGGTCGAGATCCAAGAGATCGTCTCAAAATGGCTTTACTCACGGGTTCAGCCAGTAAACCAGCCGTCACTCATGTGGAAAATCTCAAAACACTTGCATTCAATCAATCTTCTGTGAGTTTGGTCATGTGTCGATTAGAGACTGGACGCACCCATCAAATTCGGGTTCACATGGAATCGATTGGTAACCCTTTGTTGGGGGACCCTGTGTATAAAAAGAAATCTCCAGCTCAGGCTCAAACATTGTCCTTTGTCAGAGGGGGGCAAGCCTTGCACGCGGCTTTGCTGGGGATTGTTCATCCGCGCACTCAAGAGACCATGGTTTGGCATGCCCAGTTACCGGCTGACATGCAGTCATTGGGTCTTGAGCTTGGTTTTACGGCTGATGATCTCAATCCCGATTGGTCAAAGTGGGACCTATAAAAACCATGGTGACACAATCTTCTTTGCCTCCTTCAAATATTTCTCCACATCTAAGTCTCTTAGATTGGGCTTGTCCGCCAGGGGTTCAAGCTTTGATCACTCATCGTCATGGTGGGGTGAGTCAAGCCCCCTTTGACTCTTTGAACTTGGGTTTGCATGTGGGGGATGATTCCCACTGTGTTCATCAAAACCGCGCTGCATTACTCACCATACTTCCCGGTGAGCCAGTTTGGCTGAACCAAGTGCATGGCACGACTGTGTTCAATGCCAATTTAGTTGCCTCCGAATCAATTCCCGAAGCAGATGGCGCAGTCACCAATCAAGTGAATCGCGTACTGGCCATCATGACGGCCGATTGTTTGCCCGTATTGTTGGCTACCCGAGATGGACAAGTAATTGGTGCGGCCCATGCAGGGTGGCGTGGATTAGCGGCGGGGGTGATTGAGAAAACTGTTGAAGCGATGCGTGACTTGGCTACAGCACAAAATACAAGCACCGAAATACAGGCTTATCTTGGGCCTGCCATTGGACCTAAATCCTTTGAAGTGGGCGCTGAAGTCAAAGAGATCTTTTTGGCTCATGAGCCAAAAGATCATGAGCACTTTATTCAGTTAGATCAGAAAGAAAAATATTTAGCCAATCTATATGGTCTGGCCCAAAGCCGGTTGCAATCTTTAGGCATTCATCTCATCGAAGGGGGGCAGGAATGCACGTATCAAAACCCAAATTTCTTTTCCTACCGCCGAGATCGCATCACAGGACGCATGGGTAGTTTCATCTGGATTGAATCACTTAGATAATCGCGCTAAGCTTGATTTCGTAAGCTTAGAACAAGTTTCAGATAGGGTTAATTCTTATAACGAATTCCCTCATAACACCGCAGAATAGAGATATTAAACATAAGTCTAATATCGATTAAGGGATTGTTATGGTGAATATGCAAGGCTTTGGAGCGGGCCCGACTTTGGCGCCTCAGCACATGGCGTTGATACCTCCAGAAAAGCTTGTGGAGATTCGTGAGCAGTATGCAAAAGAACTGGCAGCTTTGTGGGCAAACCCAACGGGGACACCCATTACCGATCGAAGGTTCAAAGGCGAGGCCTGGCAAAACCCTTGGAATCAAGCAACAGTTAATTTTTATTTATTAAATTCTCGTCACTTGTTGAAGTTGGCTGATGCTGTCGAAGCAGAAGCCAAGGTTCGTCAAAGAGTTCGTTTTAGCATTGAGCAGATGATTGATGCGATGTCGCCTTCTAACTTCTTGGCGACCAATCCAGAAGCTCAGCAACGTCTTATTGAGACTCAAGGTAAATCGCTTCAAACAGGCATACTGAATGCCTTACAAGATTTGGGTAAGGGCAAAGTTTCTCAAACGGATGAAACTGCTTTTGAAGTCGGTAAGAACGTTGCCACTTCAGAGGGTGCCGTGGTTTACCAAACCAAGCTCTTTCAAGTATTGCAATTCAAGCCTTTGACCGCTCAGGTGTATGAGCGACCTTATTTAATGATTCCACCATGTATCAATAAATATTATATTTTGGACTTGCAGCCTGAGAGTTCAGTGGTTCGTTATTTGGTGGAGCAGGGGCACACGGTTTATTTGATTTCTTGGAAAAATCCTGATGCCGATATGGCTGATACGACTTGGGATGATTACATTGGTGGTGCCATTCATGGCATTGAAACTGTGCAAGCCATCAGTGGTCAAAAGCAAATTAATATTTTGGGATTCTGTGTGGGGGGAACGATCACTGCGACTGCTTTGGCGGTCATGGCTGCCAGAAACCAACATCCTGCAGCGAGTTTGACGCTTCTCACGACTTTGTTGGATTTCTCAGATACAGGGATCTTGGATGTCTTTGTCGATGAGGCTTTGGTGACTTTGCGTGAGAACACCATTGGTGGAAAAAATGGTGGTAAGTGTGGCATGTTGCGTGGCGTTGAATTGGCCAACACCTTCTCTTTCTTAAGACCCAATGATTTGGTTTGGAACTACGTGGTCGATAACTACCTCAAAGGTAATTCACCACCTCCGTTTGATTTGCTCTATTGGAATGGTGATTCGACCAATCTACCTGGCGCCATGTATTCCTGGTATTTGCGCCACTTGTATTTGCAGAATGAATTGAAAGTGCCTGGTAAGTTAACCATCTGTGGCGAAAAAGTAGATTTAGGCAAGATCAAGTGTCCTGTATATCTCTATGCCTCGCGTGAAGATCACATCGTGCCATGGTGGTCGGCTTACGAGTCGGTCAAATTATTAAAGAGTGCCAAAGTTCATTTTGTTTTAGGAGCGTCGGGTCACATTGCTGGTGTGATCAATCCACCCGCCAAGAAAAAGCGCAACTATTGGGCCAATGCCAAATTACCAGCCACAGCTGATGCCTGGTTTGATGGTGCCAAAGAGATTGAAGGCAGTTGGTGGCCTGATTGGGCGAACTGGTTAAAGCCATTGAGTGGCAAAAAGAAAGCAGCGCCCAAAAATTATGGCAACACCAAATACAAAGTTTTAGAAAAAGCACCGGGCTCTTACGTCAAAGAAAAAGCCACGGATTAATCGTCGTTGAATCATCGTTTTATTTTTAGTATTGAATTAACAGAGGGAGATAGCATGAGTCAGAAGATCGCGTATGTAACAGGTGGTATGGGTGGTATTGGTACCGCTATTTGCCAGCGTTTGGCCAAAGACGGTTTTAAAGTGATTGCTGGTTGCGGTCCTAATTCACCCCGTAAAGACCGGTGGTTGGGTGAGCAGAAGGCTTTGGGCTTTGACTTCACAGCCTCTGAAGGTAATGTGGGTGATTGGGATAGCACTGTCGCAGCGTTTAATAAAGTTAAAGCTGAATTCGGCAAGATTGATGTTTTGGTGAACAACGCGGGTATCACGCGTGATACGGTATTCCGTAAGATGACTCCAGAAGATTGGCGTGCTGTGATCGATACCAACTTGAATTCATTGTTCAACGTGACCAAGCAAGTGATTGATGGCATGGTGGACGCCGGTTGGGGTCGTGTGATCAATATTTCATCGGTGAACGGTCAAAAAGGTCAGTTTGGTCAATCGAACTATGCCACTGCGAAGGCGGGTATTCATGGCTTTACGATGTCTTTGGCCCAAGAGACTGCTTCTAAAGGCGTAACGGTCAACACAGTGTCTCCTGGCTATATTGGTACTGACATGGTGACTGCGATTCGTGAAGATGTTTTGGAGAAAATCATCAACACCATTCCAGTTAAGCGCTTGGGTACGCCGGATGAGATTGCTTCAATCGTTT
The DNA here is from genome assembly GCA_964449745.1 of uncultured Polynucleobacter sp. Lineage (GTDB taxonomy): Bacteria > Pseudomonadota > Gammaproteobacteria > Burkholderiales > Burkholderiaceae > Polynucleobacter. The sequence goes on from CAYVBV010000043.1 coordinate 11,774, forward strand.
CATGGATTGCCTCAGATCAAGGTGGTTTTGCCACAGGTGCAGACTTCTCCTTGAACGGTGGTCTACACATGGGCTAAGCTGGGCAAGCCCTTCGGGGTATTTTGCGCTGCAGCATCAATGGGCTTGATTTACACATACAATATGGGTATTCAAGCCCAAATTATTTGATATGGTCACAAAAAAACAATCTGCAAAATCTGCTGGTGTTCGCACGATTAAGAAATATCCTAATCGTCGCCTCTATGACACTCAGACCAGTACTTATGTCACCTTGACTGATGTGAAGGGCTTGGTATTGGCTCATGAAGAGTTCAAAGTGGTAGATGCCAAGACCGATGAAGATTTGACGCGTGCCATTTTGTTACAAATTATTTTGGAAGAAGAGGCGGGAGGCGTGCCTTTATTTACCACGCCGATGTTGTCTCAAATGATTCGTTTCTACGGTCACTCCATGCAAGGCATGGTGGGTGGCATGCTAGAAAAAAATATTCAGTCCTTCATTGACATGCAATCTCAGTTTGCAGAGCAAACCAAGCAAGGGGGGGCGACCCCTGAGAGCTGGGCACAATTCATGAGTGGTCAAAACCCCATGATGCAACAGATGATGGGTGGATACATTGAGCAAAGTAAAAATTTGTTCACGCAGATGCAAGAAAAAATGAAGGATCAAGCCAATGTTTTTACGGGCTTTCCTTTTACCCCCCCAAAAAAGAGCGACAAGTAATTGAGCGGCAAGATTGGTTTTGTTTCCTTAGGATGTCCTAAGGCACTGGTAGATGCTGAACGCATTGTGACGCAGTTGCGTGCGGAAGGCTATGAGATTGCCAAAGACTATGCAGGATCTGATTTGGTGGTGGTCAATACCTGTGGCTTCATTGATTCCGCCGTTCAAGAAAGCCTAGATGCCATTGGTGAAGCTCTTGCAGAAAATGGCAAGGTGATTGTCACGGGCTGCTTAGGTGCAAAAAAGAACGCTGATGGCTCGGATGTGGTGACCTCCGTACACCCGAAGGTCTTGGCAGTGACTGGTCCTCATGCTGCCGATGAAGTACTTGAAGTGGTTCATCAACATCTGCCCAAAGAGCATGATCCATTTTCTGATTTGGTGCCCAAAGCAGGCATTAAGTTAACCCCGAAGCATTACGCTTACTTAAAGATTTCTGAAGGCTGTAATCATCGTTGTACGTTTTGCATCATTCCAAGTTTGCGTGGCGACTTGGTGTCTCGTCCGATTGGTGATGTATTGCTTGAGGCCCAGCATTTGTTTGAAGCGGGCGTGAAAGAATTGTTGGTGGTTTCTCAAGACACCAGTGCCTATGGTGTGGATGTGCAATATCGCACAGGCTTTTGGGATGGTCGTCCGGTGAAAGCCAAACTCTTTGACATGGTCCAATCCTTGGGTCAATTGGCCAAACAACACGGTGCTTGGGTGCGTTTGCATTATGTCTATCCCTATCCTCATGTGGATGAGATCTTGCCTTTGATGGCACAGTTTGCAGAAGAGGGCAGTGGTGTCTTGCCTTATTTAGATATTCCAATGCAGCACGCACATCCTGATGTTCTAAAGCGCATGAAGCGTCCAGCCAGTGGTGAGAAAAATCTTGATCGCATCCAAGCTTGGCGCAAAGCTTGTCCGGATTTAACGATTCGCAGTACCTTCATTGCAGGATTTCCGGGGGAAACAGAAGAAGAATTTAATTATCTGCTCGACTTCATGCGTGAGGCCAAAATTGATCGCGCAGGTTGCTTTGCATATTCACCGGTTGAAGGTGCTAAAGCCAATGAGTTAGACGGTGCTTTGCCTGATGAAGTCAGAAATGAACGTCAAGCTCGATTCATGGCTGTGGCAGAAGAAATTTCCACGCAACTGTTGCAAGCCAAAGTAGGTCAGCGCATCAAAGTCTTGGTTGATGGTGTCAGTTCAAAAGGAGGCGTGGGACGCAGTCAAGCTGATGCTCCTGAGATTGATGGTTTGGTTCATCTGCTGCCAACGGACAAGATTTCTAAAAAATACAAAGTCGGTGATTTTGTTAAAGCCACTGTGGTTGGTACACAGGGTCATGATCTGATTGCGCAGCTGTAATTAGGCTTTTTGCCTAGATATCTTGGGCACTTCATGGGTGATTACCCCTAGTATTCCCTAATAGTCTGTTTTAGACAGTTACTCGTAAGATTAGCCCTACAGACTAATCTTTTCTAAACATAATAAGTATTCAAGGGAGTTCCAGATGGCGCGTGATGTAGTCGTTCTAAGTGCAGTTCGTTCTGCAATCGGTGGTTTTGGTGGTTCATTGAGCAGCATGGAGCCCGCTGAGTTAGCCGGTACGGTCATGAAAGAAGCCGTGAACCGTTCTGGTGTTGATCCTAAACAAATTAATTATGTGACTGTGGGTAACTGTATTCCTACAGAATCACGTTTCCCATATGTGGCTCGTGTCGCAGCGATTCAGGCAGGCTTGCCGATGGATTCAGTGGCCATGGCAGTGAACCGTTTATGCAGTTCTGGTTTGCAAGGCATCGTGACCACATCACAAGCCATCATGTTGGGTGATTGTGAGTACGGTGTGGGTGGTGGTGTTGAGGTGATGTCACGCGGTATTTATGGTGCGCCTGCCATGAGAAGTGGTGCACGCATGGGTGACACCAAGATGATCGACATGATGGTTGCAACTTTGACCGATCCATTTGGTGCTGGACACATGGGTATCACGGCAGAAAATCTTGCAGCCAAGTGGAATATCACACGTGAAGAGCAAGACGCTTTGGCTGTTGAGTCACATCGTCGTGCTGCTGCTGCGATTGCAGAGGGTCGCTTTAAATCACAAATCACACCGATCACGATGCAGACTCGCAAAGGCGATGTGGTGTTTGATACCGATGAGCACGTCAAAGCCAATACCACGATGGAAAGTCTTGGCAAGATGAAGCCTGCTTTCAAAAAAGACGGTACGGTGACGGCAGGTAATGCCTCAGGTATTAATGATGGCGCCGCTTTCTTTGTCTTGGCTTCTGCCGATGCTGCTGCAAAAGCTGGTCAAAAGCCAATGGCGCGTTTGGTCTCTTATGCTTTGGCCGGTGTGCCGAATGACATCATGGGTGAAGGCCCAATCCCAGCGTCTAAGTTGGCATTGCAACGTGCTGGTTTGACGATTGATAAGATGGATGTGGTTGAATCCAACGAAGCCTTTGCGGCACAAGCGATTGCAGTGTCTAAAGGTTTGGGTCTTGATATGAGTAAAACCAATCCAAACGGTGGCGCGATTGCATTAGGTCACCCAGTGGGTTGTTCAGGTGCTTTCATTGCGACCAAAGCAATTTATGAACTTCATCGCACAGGCGGTAAATACGCCTTGGTGACGATGTGTATCGGTGGTGGTCAAGGTATTGCTGTGGTATTTGAGCG
>CAYVBV010000044.1:0-12806 GCA_964449745.1 uncultured Polynucleobacter sp.
TCTTGGCATTGCCTTCCATCTTCTTGAGTTCAGCGAAGGCCCAGGAGCAAGCGAAAGAAACATAAAAGCGGATGCCTTCTAGGGCATTCACTGATGTCAAGGCCAACCACAGTTTCTTTTTAAGGTCTCTGCGATTGACCACCACTGTTTGACCATTGACGGTGTGAGTACCCTCGCCCAAGACTTGATACCATTGACTGGCATCAATGAGTTCATCATAGTAACGGCTGATGCCAACAGCACAGTCCACGATCTCTTTGGTGTCCAAGAGTTCGTCGAAGATCTTAGAAGGATCTGAATACACGTTACGGATGATGTGTGTGTAACTGCGACTGTGGATGGTCTCGTTGAAGGCCCAAGTCTCGATCCAAGTCTCCAGTTCAGGCAGACTGGCCAAGGGCAGGAACGCCAGATTGGGACTGCGGCCTTGTACCGAGTCCAGGAGGATCTGGCGTTTGAGGTTTGAAGTGAAGATATGTTGTTCGTGTTCTGTGAGTTCCTTGAAGTCTTTGGCGTCACGCAAGACGTCGACTTCTTCGGGTCTCCAGAAAAATCCCAATTGCTTGTCTGTGAGTTTGTCAAATTGACGATATTTTAGTGTTTCGTAGCGTTGTATGCCCACTGGACCGTTGGGATCCAGGAAGGCCAATGCTTTGGTATGGTCAGATGATTTCGTATTGAATACTGTCATTTTTAGGTTAGCCTTGTTTTTTTTAAATCACACAACTTTCGCAGTTTTCCTGATCATCGGCCACTGCCTGTTCAGGTTCCTGCTGGCGAGATACCAATTTGTCTACATCAATCTCGCCCTGTCCGTCATTGGTGTTAAAGTAGTAGAGTTGCTTGGTGCCATACTTGTAACACATGATCAGGTGCTTGAGCATCTCACTCATGGGAATCTTTTCATCTTCATAGAATCTAGGATTGTATGAAGTGTTGGTACTGATGCCCTGATCTATATACTTCTGGAGGACTGCACAGATCTTGAGATAACCCTCGGGGCTCTGCTGATCCCACAGGAGTTCATATTTATTTTTCAGTTTGCGGAATTCCGGAACTACTTGTTTGAGTACGCCATGTTTGCTTTGTTTCACTGATACATAACTTCTTGGTGGCTCGATGCCGTTGGTGGCGTTGGAGATCTGTGCCGAAGTTTCTGCTGGCATGATGGCCATGAGTGTGGCATTGCGCTGTCCAAACTTCTGTGTGTCTTCGCGCAGTTCTGCCCAAGGCATGCGTTCTTTGTGCGGCACCAGTTCGTCTACTTCGGATTTGCGAGTGTCAATGGGCAGGATGCCGCGGGCCGACTTGAGGTCGTGCCAGCGTTCGCAAGCGCCTTGTTCTTTGGCCAGCTCCACACTGGCTTTGATGAGATAGTAGCTCCAAGCTTCTGCGTATTCATCGACCAAGGCCAGTGCTTCGGGGTCACTGTATCCAAGGTCGTTCTTGGCCAACCAATAAGCGAAATTGATGATACCAATGCCCAAGGGGCGGAATTCACGTGTGGCAAGTTCTGCGGCCTTGACAGGATAGTTCTGGTAAGTCAGTAGGGCATCTAAGCCACGCACCGCTAGTGTACACATGTTTTCAAAGTCAGCGGGTGTCTTGACATTGCCCCAGTTGATGGCGCTGAGGGTACACAGCGCGATGCGACCTTCTTCGTCGTTGATGTCATTGAGAGGAACGGTGGGGAGGTCAATCTCACAGCAGAGGTTGCTCATCTTTACGGGCGCCACACGCTCGTCAAAGGGACTGTGGGTATTGGCATGGTCCACGTTCTGCAAGTAAATGCGTCCTGTGTCTTTGCGCTCTTGCATGAAGCGGCTGAAGAGGTCGATGGCCTTGAGTGTTTTCTTGCGCAGTTTGGTGTTGCGCTCGGCACGCTCGTAGAGTTCTTTGAATCGATCTTGATCATTAAAGAATGCTTCGTACATCTCAGGCACATCATGTGGTGAGAACAGCGTGATGTCTCCACCGGTGATCAAGCGTTCATACATGAGTTTGTTGAACTGCACACCGTAGTCAATGTGACGAACACGATTGTCGTCGGTGCCTTTGTTGTTCTTGAGAACCAGCAGGTCTTCCACTTCCAAGTGCCAGATGGGATAGTACAGCGTGGCTGCACCGTTGCGCACGCCGCCTTGGCTGCAACTACGAGTGGCACTCTGGAAATGCTTGTAGAAAGGAACCACGCCAGTGTGATAGGCATCGCCACTGCGGATGGGCGATCCCAATGCGCGGATACGTCCTGCGCCGATACCGATACCGGCCTTCTGCGAGACATAGCGCACAATGGAGGCGGCGGTAGCAGAGATAGAGTCCAAAGAATCATCCGATTCGATCAGCACACACGAACTGAATTGTTTCTGTGGTGTGCGCACACCAGCCATCACAGGAGTGGGCAGGCTGATGTCATAGTTGCTGATACCATCATAGTAACGCTTGACCCAGGTCATGCGATTGTGTCGGGGATAGGCCATGAACAAGGTGGCAGCGATCAGCATGTAGGCCACCTGTGGTGTTTCGAAGATGTCGCCGGTGACACGATTCTGTACCAAGTACTTGCCGCGCCATTGCTCCATGGCCACGTAAGTAAATCCTTCGTCTTTGGAATGATCGAGGTGACGATCCATCTCCGCAAACTCTTCCTCGGTGTAGTTGTCTAAGAGTTCCTGGGTGTAGTAACCGATCTCCACATTGCGCTTGACGATGTCATAGAGCGGCCAAGGTTTGTAGTCACCGTAGACTTGTTTGTGGATGTGATATGTGAGCAGACGACCTGCCACGTATTGGTAATTGGGATGTTCTTCGCTGATGAGGTCAGCCGCCGACTTGATTAGAGTCTCTTGGATGTCCTCGGTGCGGATACCGTTGTAAAATTGTATATGGCTTTTGATTTCTACTTCACTGGCACTGACTCCGGTGATGCCTTCAGTTGCCCAGAAAACCACTTTGTGTAGTTTCTCGATGTCGAGTGGTTCTTTGCGACCATCTCGCTTGATGACTTGTATCTGGCTCATTGATTCCTCAAACTTTAATAACTATCTAGTTTTAGTTGTTTATCGCTGTATTCGAACTTCAAGATCAAACTTTCTTGATCCGTGTAACTCTTATTTACTACCCCATCATCAGTCATATTAAGTACATATTTTCCATCTTCAAACCAGGCTAAATTGTAGAGTTTGTGCTGGTCTCGGGAATGATAAATCCTCATTGACGAATTTGTTTTGTGTGACGACAATGCCACAGTATACAGCATTCCGAGTGCTTTTGCAACATCGCAGTAATAGTTTTCGGTGATCATGGTCCAAGGATCAGGCCAATCCTCGGGCCGGGTCGGATCAAGATAGTAAGGGCTGAAGGGAACGGATCTCCAAAACTCATCGACCATGGCCAACGCCGTTGGCAAATCATGATCACCCAATGAGTTGCGGAATTGTTTCCACTTCCGCAACCGTTCGTCAGTTGACAGTTTCCAAATCACTGATTGTGTTTGTATGTTAAGATAAAATTTCGATCGTGAAAGAGATGTCAGCAGATGATCCGGTAGATGTAGATGAATACACCATCTTACCTGTTTCGCTGTCTCTGTAAATCTCTATACCAATGTCGGCTTGCTCGGTGTATTCATCGGAGAACGAACCATCACCAGACATGACCAGTACACCGCGACGTTTGACACCACCTCGAGAAATAGTATAACTCATCGTGAGTTCGTCAAAGTCATCAGCACCGGCTGGTAGATCCAGAAATGCTCCAGTGGCATTGTCACTGAGTATGGCTTTCTTGCCTACTATGCGAACTGAAGAATCATCAACCGTAGCGCCAGAGAAGTCCACGGGGTCGCCGACCAGTCCTGACGAAATGCCTGATCCGTCTTCGTTTTCGTGTTGGAACACAGAAGATCTCACAGTGAAGTTTGTCACAGTCTGGTTCAACGACCAGCCACGATAGACATTGTAAAAGTAACTTTGCTCAATGGTGATGCCCGATACCAACTGCGCTGCTTCAATGGCAGTGCAATGGTCAACGAAATCACACTGATCAAATACCAAATTGACAGCAGGAATGTTGTTGCTGACATTGGGGATTGAAATCAATGCATGACCCGATCCTTGTCCAGTGTACTGAGGACCAGGGCCAAAGAATGCCACACGACTAAAATAAATTCCACGGCCGCCGTCGATCCTGACTGCGGGCAAGCACGATGTTGATCGATGCTTGAATCCAATGTCTTGGAAAAGATAGTCGCTGGCGCGAGTTGAGATAAGACCAATGCTGCTACCGAATGAATTTCCAGTCTGGTCGGCACTGTCGTAGAGTCTGATAATCTGTTCGAGGTCGTCGCCGTCAGCAGTCTGACCGCCTTCGATGACTGTGGATGTTTTACCTTCGCCACGAAGTCCAACAAAAGGAGGAACCTGGATAGTCTCAGAGACCAAATATTTTCCCGCAGGGAAATAAACGATACGATGATGGATGGTTCCCGACAGGAAGTTGGAATAAGCCAATGTGTTGTTTAGGGCGCGATTGATGGCAGCAGTATCATCAGTGATACCATCGCCCTTGGCACCAAAGTCCCGGACATTGACAAAGTCGTCGAGTTTTTCTTGCAGACTGCGCTCGATGAAGTCTAGAGCGGTGCTGCCAGTTTGTGCCACTGATCCTGCAGGGAGTCCCTTGAACTGATAGATTTTCAACAGTTCTAGGATCAAGTCCTTGGAATTTTCAGTGAGGATTTCTGTGGCTTGGCCAGCGCCGGCAGGTGGGCTACCTTCTTCAACTGGGCCATTGCCGATGAAAAGACGACGTGCGTCGATGCTCCACGCTATCTCTGCAGCAGCGAGGTTGGGTAAATTTTCTTGTAGACCCCTACGGTGTTGGATCCTTGAAATCTGTACGACGGCCATGTGTTGAGTTGCCCTTTAGATATGCTTGTTATCAGTATTTAGCATAGTAGGCCTCGACACGTTTCATCCACTGTTCGTTCCAGTGGGCAAACTCATCTTCTTCCACTACAAATTCCATGTATTCTGGCGTGGAAAGAGTGCCATCAGGTAGGGTTTTAGGCTGCGCACACATCAAAATCACACCGGTTTTGATGTCAGTGCCATGCATGTCGTTGTGTGCGGCTGCATAGGCCGCTAACTGCAAGAAATAGTCTTCGATCCACTCGCGCTTCTTGGGTTTGTTGGTTTGCTTGAAGTCCATGATGGCCGGACGACCTTTCCATAGGCCCAAGCAGTCAGTGGTACCTGCATAGAGTCCGCTGTAGTACAAGGGCACTTCCACACCCCAGAACTCGTCGACATTGCCCAGTCCATTGAGTATGACTTCTGCAGCCATAAACCACGACGGCTGTGCGTAGGGGTTACCGGGCAATTCTTTCATTTCGTCAGTTTTGACATAATGCTCAAGGTAACTGTGCATCCTGGTGCCGCGATTGGCGGCTTCAGTGACGATCTGCTGTGCCTTGGCTTCGCCCACACTCTTCTTCCAGCGTTCCAGGGCTTCGATTTTTTCCCGGGGTTTTGTTTTGTCTAAGATAGTGGTCACCGAAGGAACTTTGCTGCCATCGGGTAGACAATAGTGTCGCTTGCCGTCGATGGTCTCTCGATCGCAAGGTGTGTAGTCGTAACGGTGTGTGATCAATTTATACTCGGAAACTTTCTCCGCAACCACAACGGTCGCGTTCATTGGGGTTGATGAATTCGAAACCTTCGTTTAATCCTTTTTTCTGCCAATCCATGGTCATGCCGTGCATGTAAACCATGTGCCGTGAATCAATGTAGACACGGATGCCATCAACATCATAGTGCGGTGCATCCACCAATCTCTCATCGTCCACGTATTCTAACACATAAGCGAATCCAGAGCAACCGGTTGTTTTGATTCCAATACGGATACCGATGCCCTTTCCGCGCTGTTCTAAGAAATGGCGTATTTTTTCATTGGCTAGGTTTGTTATCGTGATCATCGTTTACGGGCTCTTTTGGCAGCGGTCTGGAATCGAAGATCACTGACATGATTCTTGAATGTCACACCATTTAAGTGATCCAGTTCGTGCAGGAAACATTTGGCATCTATGTCCTGTAACATGCGTTCTTGCCACTCACCATCGCGATCTTGCCATTGTGCTGTGGCATACTTGGGTCTGGCTATCTCGAGTTCAACCCCAGGGAAACTGAGACAGCCTTCGGGGGCAAGCCATTGTTCCTGGCTGGCATGTTTGAGCATGGGATTGTACATGACAATGACTTGACTGTTCTCTTGTATGTGCATGGCCAGCACACGGAACTGGTATCCAACTTGGTTGGCAGCAAGTCCGATGCCATGTTCTTCCAGCATGGTGTCGATCAAGTCTGTTTCCAATTGGTCGATGTCGCTAACCGGTGGCTGGGCAAAATCCCAAGGCGAGCAAGGCTCAAGCAGGACAGGGTCCGGCCAAGTTCTAACAGTCAGTTTCATTGGTGCTTGTTACGATAGTCTTCGATGGCTGCTTTGATGGCGTCTTCGGCCAGGATCGAGCAGTGTATCTTCACCGGCGGCAAGGCCAGTTCCGTGGCTATTTCTGTGTTTTTGATTTCTTGTGCTTGGTCAAGAGTTTTGCCCTTAACCCATTCTGTAACCAGCGAACTACTAGCGATCGCGCTGCCACAGCCATAAGTTTTAAAACGAGCGTCGGTAATAATGCCATCTTCGACCTTGATCTGTAGTTTCATGACATCACCGCAGGCAGGAGCACCCACCATGCCGGTGCCCACATCTGGGTCGTCCTTAGGCAAGGAACCCACGTTGCGTGGGTTCTCATAGTGATCTAATACTTTGTTTGAGTAAGCCATAAACAGGAACCTTTCGGTTTAGTTTACTGCTTTTTCGTGAACATGTCAACGAGTTTGGCTTGGATGGCCTTGGCCCAGAAAGGCTGTGGGAAGTTCCAACCAACAAAAGCACCTACTGCTACCCAGAATAATGTATCCATCATGTCTTGCTCCTTGATTTATGAACGATTTTTGAGAGCACGAGATGCCATGGCATCAACGGTCTTCTCGGGATTCATTGCGCGGCTGCCTGATGCCAGTGTGGGGGCATCGTCGATGGCGTCGTCACTGAATGTTTTAAGGTACACATACTTGACGCCGTGCTCGTCGTCTTTGATGTCTTTGATGAGGTTCTTCACTGACTCGTTGGTCTTGAAGGCACCCAGCAGGCTGTCGAGGTTGAACTCTTCGTGGCCTGTGCCTTTGACCATACCAATCAGGCTGTCAACACGCACCTTGGGCACAAGGTGCTTGTCGTGGCTGCGATTGCGCAGGAATTCCAAGGCAGTGATGAGATTGGCATCACCGCGGGCGTCGGCCTCATCTTCGATGATGTCGTCGACCAGTTTGCTGTTGAACTCTTGGAGTCTCATTATCTACGCTCACGTCCTAATTCTTCGTCGCCGCCAGCTGCTGCGTCTGTGGCAGCAAATTCGTCGGCGGGCTCTTCCACGTCAAGATCGCTCTCGGGAGGAAGTTCACCAGCGATGTCGTCACCGGGCATGGTCATATCAGTGGGAGCCACTTGTTCGCCAGCCAAGGCACGAGCGGCCTGGTCAGCGCCTTCACGACTCTGTTGCAGGCTCTGTGCCAGTGTGTCTAGCATGGGGGCCACAGATGCTTTGAAAGCATCGGCCTGTTCCATACCGATCTGATCACGGATGGCGTCAAGCAAAGCAGGCATCTGCTCGTTCTGCATCTTGCCAACACGTTCCATCATGTCTTGCATGCTGTCAACGACGTCGCGAGCAGCCAGGATGGCCTCGCTCTTGGCAGTTTCCGACTCTGTGACCATTTTGGCTTCGACCGGAGCAGAACTTTGTTCGCCCAACCAACGCACCAGGCCATCACGCACCATGAGCATTTCCATGTAACGTGAGTTTTTTTCTGCCTTGTGTACGCCGTGGCTGAATTTGATAGATTCGATCTGTTTGGTCATTGCTTCAGCAAGGCGCTGTGCTTTTTCAACAGAAAGTGATGCATAATCGATGGCAAAACCAAAGCGGCTTTCCAGTACGCGATTAATTTTTTTTGACACTGACTTGTGTCCGATTTCGGTGAGTTTCATTGTTGTTTGTCCCAAACTTTTAGATATTTAGCCGAATTTAAAGATTTTTTCAGCAAATCTTTTCTTTGATTGTACCACAGTTTTGCTTCTGCGATTCTAGCATCCAATATAGTGACTTTGCTGGCGTTTTTGTCTTTTAGTGCTTTTGCCAAGGAATTGGTATAGTGTATTAGATCAATCTCTAACTTGGTCACTTGATCGTCGAGTAACTTGATTTCGCGGGACTTGAGGAAATCCCCAAGGTGTTCGTAGACACAGTAGACCAAAGCAGATCTACGGAAGTTCAAGACTTGTCGGGTTTCGTTGTAGCAGTCTTTGATCAACCACTGTCCTCCTGAGTTGATCATAGACAGTTTGCCCACTCGATAGCCATTGGGCAAGGGAAAGATCAGCGGACGGCGGTCCTGGCTGGAAAGGTCGGACGCTTTCTTTTTGGCCCACTGTTTGACATACTCCGCGGCGATCGACGTGAATTCGTCGATCATTTGCATGTCTGAATGCAACTCGGGATCAAACTTACTGGGCTGGGCCCGACGATTTTTTTTGTTTTTTGGTGTAGGTGATTTCGCCATCGCGATTTGTTCGAATTAACACATCCTTGTTGACTAATTGATTCGCTAAAACAACATCCCTTTCAGTCAGGGATTTGCGAGACAACGCAGTCTCTGAATCAAATTTATTCAATAAATCTGATTCTTCATTGGTTATTGGAAGTTGATAACCAGTTGTGAGTTCTACTATCTTCATTGATTAGTATGGCGACGATTTAATGAGATGCACCAACAAGCCAATGATGGCTGTTATGCCCACGCCCAACAGTGTGGTGCCAATGGTTATCAGTTGCCTAGACTGCGCCAGGGACGATTTACCAATGGCTTGCTTGATGTCATCAATGCCGTGCTCGATTTTGGCCACTCTTTTATCAAGAGTGCTGAGTTTGTGTTCCAATTGTTCGTACCTTTCCGCGCAGAGTTCTACGTGCGCCTCAAGGCTTTTCTTTTCAATATCGGTTGAAGACATCGACTTCTTTTCCTCGCTCTTTCAAATAGGGCGATGCTGTGATTGTGCCAAAATGTGCCTTAAGAGGTGCCTGTGTATGCCTATTGCATCAAAGTATATTTAACCATCTTGCGTGCTGGATAAAATATATGTTTTTAATGGACCCGGAAGTGTAGAAAATTGGCAGCATGAATCGAGCCGTTTCAGTGAGTCCGGTGATCACGGGCACTTGATCAAAGCATTGATCTAATCTCAGGTGGTCACCACGGGTGTTGAGATCGAACACATCTTCGTGCTCAACACCAAATACCATGGTCCAGACCTTGTGTGGGTGTCCTTGGTAAAGTTCTCCAAACATCCAAGGATGGAGATCAACATTGTTGTGTACCACTGGATCTTCTAGATACACCGGCTGGGCCATGATACCAATGGATTGTATCACTGTTTCCCAATTCCTTTGCTGGTTGCGCTCGAGTTCTTGATCGCCCGAACGTGTCACGTTGGTGCGAGTGATGTCGACTAACGTGAGCAATACAAACTTGTGCAAGGAATTATTGTCCATACCAATACTTATGGCCATAAAAAAAGCACTTCCGAAGAAGTGCTTTTTGATTTTGCTAGACTAAAATTAGTTAGCGAATGTTGCTTCGATTGTTGCAGCCACGCCTGTAACGCCGAAAGCGTCGGACGAGTCAGCAGCTACTGTTGTACCTTCAACCAGAAGGAAAGCAGCATCTGTTTGCAGATCGATTGCACTAACAAGACCTGTTGCGGCGATAGCAGCAACACAGGATGTTACTTCAGCGGCTGTGAGGCCGGACTTGGCCAACTTGACCACTTGCATTGTGCGACCAACTGCATTGTTGTCGGCAACTACTGTACCGTTGATTTTTGTTACGGAAGCCATTTTGTTTCTCCTTAATATATCGGACGCTTGATGCGTCTCACAAATATATTTACCTTCTCAGAAAAAATTAAGGGTTCTTGGCGAAGTTGGCTGCTGAGAATCCAGCACGGTCCACTAATTTGATCATGCCGGCTGGGGTATTGAACACATATCCTTCACCGCCTACAGCACCATTAACTGATGCTTTAATGGTCGACTGCTGTTGATCCAATTGTTGTATGTAAGCGAGTTTGACCTGTGACAGTGCGTCAAACACTGCAAAGATACCTTGCACGCCTGCGGCATGCTGATAGAGATATCCGTCTTGGTCCTCGCCCAGCAAGGTCCGGGCCTTGGCTCCCGAAACCTTAGTGGGTACCCAGTCTGCAAAAGTACGCTGTTCGCCGCGTACTCGGGCATTCACATACTGTTGCATCAAAGCAGGAAGATCCTTGATACGGTTGGCACTGAGTTCTACAGGATCCAACATGGCGTCAATGGCACCACTGTATTTTTTCATTTGGCGACGTGCAACATCCAGCAGTCGCACCGGTGTTTTGAGAGTGGGTGTGTCGGGCAAGTTTGGAGAAAGTATCACCACTGGCCCCTGTGTGGAAAGGTCACCGATGCCGCCGCCCAGGCTCTGTGCCGCTGTGTCAAAATCTTCAAACCACTGATGAACCACAATGCCGCCGATGCTATTGGCTATGCGTTTGCCAAGATCACTGTTGGCTGCTACTCGATATGTGACTGTGTTGGGCTTGAACACATACTCGCCACGGATGGGGTTGAGTCGACCGGCCCACAATAAATCGCCCCAGTAGTAGCCCTTGCTGTTGGCAGGTACCACTTGTTCTAGAGCAGGCCACAACAGTTTGATCTTTTCATAGAGATCGCCACGAGTGGCGCCACGATTGACGTCATATTGAACAAACGCTTCGGGACTGGTCACACGACCTGAGCCATCTTTTTTAGTGAACATGTGCTTGTCGGCCAACACTAACTGGCCGTCTCGATTGCGTCCAAACACCAAGGCAGGAAAACCATCCCACTTGACAGTGATGTTCTTTTCATCATTGGGGATGGCATCAAAGGCATCAATGGCACGTTGGGCGCCGCGACTGCCTTCTGAGAATACTAGATCCTCGGGGTGGTCAATGCGAGCACCTTCAGTGAGAGTGCGGACAAATTCAAACAGGTTTACCACTTACGGCAGCTCCAGTATCTGGCTTTGGTTCTTGGGCCGGGATTGGCGCAGTTGTGTCGGGCACGGAAACTTTTGCGTGCCTTGGGATTGCTTTTACGGATCTTCATGTCAGGGTCACCGAAGTTGACTTTCTTGACATTGCCGGTCTTGGGATCCTTGACATAGACCTTGAACTTCTTGACATCGCCACGCATGGGTTTGCCCAACGGGACTTTGCGACCTTGATATTCGGCTTCTTCTAGAGTCTCTTCTACTTCGCCGTAGGCTTCGTAGAAGGCATCGCCTTCATAGGTCTCTTCCAGGCTCTCACCTTGTTTCTTCTTGGCGATGGCGATGGCGGCCTGTTGTGCTGGGCTCACTGCCTCGGGTACGCAGTTGGGCACAGTACGGCCGTTTTTCTTTTTGGTGCCCACTGGATGATAGCCTTTCCAGCAGGGATTGTCCTTGGGGTCTTTTAAACCTTCTGTGAGGATTTCATTGATTCGCATTATAGTTGTCCTGTGATAGAACGGAACCAGGCAGCGGTTCCAGGTGCGGGTGCAGATTCGGGCAGTGTGAGGTTGTCTCTGGCCAGGGCTTCCCTGGCATCTGACACTAATTGTTCGTAGTCACTGCGCCCTTTGATCGCACCAAGTATGTCTTCGAATGTTCCCAGTTTGTTGGCAGGAATGCCCAGCATCTTACCGATGACTTTGGGATCCTTGCCACCATCAATGGGCTCATTGCTTTCACGATCCATGAGACCGTTTTTGTAACTCCACTTCATGCCCATGGCCTTGGCTATGCTGGCCAGTAATATATGACGATGCATGCCTTTGTATTGGCTTCCCTCGCCGCCGCCTTGCATACTGAACTGCTGCCATTTGGGTTCGCCGAACATGAAGTCTGTCTGCACAAATCCTTCGCCACCTTTGATGGGAGTCTTTAGGTGTACACTGTCGCCGCTTTTCTTGATGTCTTGGGGGTTGACGCCTTTGGCCAACAGAGTTTGGATCAATACTTCTTTGGTGACCTTGGAGGCATCGACTGCAAGATCAAGGTCGCCGGATGTTTCTTTGCGTCCAGTGGTACCCAGCATGTTATCCACTAGACTCAAGCCTGTGAGATCTTCCAGCCACTGGACTGTGGGAACCACTTGCTCGCGGTTGATGCGTTGTGTGAGGGGATTACCGTCTTTGTCTTTAAAGACGTTGCCACCTTCGGATAAAATCATGGTGTGGGTCCTGCGGCTGCGGCCGCTGCGGCCTTCTGCGATGCTGTGGGGTTAGTGACTGGGGAGGCAGCAATCTTGGCTGCGGCTCGCTGATCTCGTGCTTGCTGTGTCTGACCGGCCAGTTTGGCCTTGGAAAGAGCACCCTGCATGTTGGCACTGATTTCTCTGTAGTCAGGATGGCGCTTGATCATTTCTAGAGTCTTGGCGTCTACCACTTTGCGATCTTGGTCGTCAAACCAGTCTACGCCCTTGCGCTGGTAGCCATATTTTTTTCCTGTGGCTTTGTCAACAAAATCAATTTTGAGATCCATTTGGTCTCGGGGATCGGTCTTACCGGGATCATAGGAAAATATACCCGCGGCTCCACCTGCGGCTCCGGCGGCTTTGTTGAA
>CAYVBV010000044.1:12906-15028 GCA_964449745.1 uncultured Polynucleobacter sp.
CCGGGTACAACGATGTCGGCTTCTGTGATGATTTCATTGATCTTCATTGCGGGCCCTTCTGATTCCACGTATGAACTTGTTGGAGTCTTGTGCTTTGATGCTGTTGAGCAAGCGTCTTTCCAGTTCACCAGCACGCTCTTCATCGTAGTTTTCACGTATGAAGTTGATGAGGTTTACTGCCCCTTGTATGACGTGCATAGCACGACTTTCAACAATGTTGGCACGGTCTAATGATTTTGACGTACGAATTTCGTTGAGTTCGTCCAGTATGCTTCGTGTACGCTTTTGCAAGATTTGCTCCAGAATATGTCAATATTTAGCACAAACAGACGCAGAGTTCTACGTCCAGTGGGTCACTTATATATCTAAGAAGTCGGCGAGTTTTTCCAGGGATTTTTTCCAATCCAGGCCACGAGTCTGGGACAATGCATCAAGATATCCCAAGAATCCCGGGTCATACTGGGTTCTTCTGTCTAACTCAGACATTATCATTGTTTGAAAACTATAGCCGTCGATGTTTAGCATGGACTTGAGTTTTTGCTTTTGGTCGTAGCCCAGTTTCGACAAAGAAAGATGCTTGTTACCGGGGCCAAACGATTCACAGAAATGCAAGTTAAAATTATTGTGCGGAGACCATCTCTTGATGGCTCTCTCATACCAATTGATTGTGTCTGGTAGGTAAAGTATGTTATGAATGCCCAACGTAAAAGTAACATCAAACATCACCGACGGACATGCTTGACGCATGGCTATGAGATTTTCATTGACTTCTTGCCAAGATGCTGGATATCGTATGAATTCAAAAGCCGACCCCACAGCATCTATGCTAAACATCACTTTTACAGATCGACATTTTTTCCAGATGTCAAATACTTCCTGGGTGGGTAGCACTGTTCCATTGGTGTTGTAGTTTACATCCAGGGCTGAGATATCTCCGTGCTGTTGTACTTTTTTTAATACTCTGATATGATCGTCGGTGAGAAAAGGTTCACCACCGTTGAAGTAGACCCGACGTAAATCCTTCACTTCAAGAGTGTCAAACAGAACGTTTTTTGATGCGCGGGATTTGGGGGGATAGTAAAACGGCAACCCCATCTTTTCGGCTTCCACTACCCAACGAGAACTGAATCTCGGTCCACAGGTTATGCATGCTAGGTTGCAGATGTTTTCGGTGTTGTAGTCAAGACTGACTAGATTCGGGGTACGGTCTTGCTGTATGCCTCTGTGCTCGTACCAGTCAATGATGGCCTGACGGCGAGATCTTCCGCCTAGAGATTCTGTTTGCCAGCAATCTTTGCAGACCGATGCACGCTCCTGCGTTTCGAAAATTTCTCGTTGTTGCCTAGTCACTGGGTTGTTGACATCAATGACTTCTGAGGTAGTGTCAAACGATGACAGACAGCAGAAGCCCAACTTGGCTGTACTTTCTGATTGCTTTTCAACATACATCCCGTGATAAACATCGGGACAATAAGGACTAGTCATTGCCAGATTTGAGTTTGTTTAACATGCTATGCAATTTCGACGAATTCACTTCGACTTTGGGTGTGGCCACAGCAGGTGTGCTATTTCCTGACAGCACGCTCTTGGGTTTGATCTGTCCCAAGATAGCAGATGCCGGCGAAGAGGATTGTCCTTCCTCGGCTTGATCTAATGTGTCGGTGATGCGCATGGTCTCGATGTCATAGGCTAGATCGATCTTCTGTCCTACCCCGTTTGAACTACGAGTCTTCATGGCCTGGATCTGATAGCGACCACGCTCTCGCATGGCCCGGCTAGTGAAGATACCAAACACATTATCCGCGGTGTTGATCTTAGAGATACCACCCGAGATGTGACTGTGATCGAACTCGATCTCTTCCACAGCACTACGGTTCAACTGCGATGCTGTGACCAACAGGATATTGAGTTCGTCACTCAAGTTACGCAGTTCTTCTGAAACATACTTGTCTTTGACAAACAAGTCGTTGGGCGATACCTTGGCGCTCACAGGCATCAGCAAGTCCAAGTAGTCCACCATGACGAAGTCTACCTTCATGCCAGTCTGGATCTGCACTTCTTTCAAGTAAGCACGGATGTCATTGATGTTTGATTGTGCTGGCAAGGCCTTGATCTGATAGCG
>CAYVBV010000045.1:0-14791 GCA_964449745.1 uncultured Polynucleobacter sp.
ACCTACCGGAAATACACGGCAAAACCGCGGGCATCCTTTTTGAGGCAAGTACCACGTGTCCAGTCATGGCGCGGACCCCGGAACTTGATGTGGGTTTTCTTGCCCGTGAGTCGCCCAATGAGCCGTATGGCCGGGCGGGCTTGTTCCAGTGCCCCGATTGGGATATCTTTGAGGAACGAACTTTCTGACTCGGGACTGCCAAACGCTTCGACCAATTGTCGAACGTCTGCGGGTAGATTGAAAAGAGTCCATTGATCCAGTTTCATTACATGCTCCAGTAGGTTTCAGATGACGGTGAGCAATAGTGCGGGGTGTTCACTCGCTCCTGGAACTCTTCGCCGCTCATAAGGTTGCGTTTGGTCACATGCTTTTCGATCAGCATGTGGAACAGTTCGCTGTCAGCGATGCTCCACTCTGCTTCGTTGATCTCGCCCTTTTTGACCAGTCGGGTGAACGCGGCTTTCACGGCGCCCAGGGTGGCATATGACTCCACTCGCTTCCAGGGATTGTGGCGAGTGTAAGTGTAGATTCTGGTGCTTTCTCGATGGTAGATCACGAAACTCATTGCCTTGCTCCTTTTTCTAACTATATGTCTATATTATAGAGAAATGGGAATTTCGGGTCAACCATTTTAAAAATCCGAATATTTTTGTATTTTGTCGGTTAATGTGTTTGTAAAGCGATCAAACCCCGCGATACAATCGTTGTAGGTACTCGAATTCTCAGTCTGGGTAATTCCCATAAATGTCGCACCTTTTTTATGATCTTGTATTGAAAAGGTTGGATTGTCTGCAAAGTGTCCGTCCATAAAGGTTATACGGAATTTTCCATCTTTGGCTTCGATCATGACATCTGTATTATAACCTAGTGCTACACTAAAAAATCCACCGGGATTTCCGCAATAGGTTCGGGCCTTGAATTTTATGATATCGCCAGATACTTCTACAGATTTAACGTCGGTGCCTAAGTTGGTTTTAACCCCGTTGACTATTTCGGTAGAACTCTTTGTGACCGCCACGACTTTTTGGTAATCTGTCTGTGAGTAAGCAGTTGTCGAAATCGCCAGAGTCGCTGTTAAGCCAAGTGTAATCAATTTCATGCCCATCTCCTATTTGTTTACTGTATGCCTACATTGTAAAGAAATGGGAATTTCGGGTCAACCATTTTTTTGTGGCAAAAAAGCCACAAAAAAACCCCGCGTTTTAGCGGGGTTCTAAGGCTTGCAGTAATTTCTGGCGCTTTTGCTCACGCTGTAAATGATGTCGATACTCGCGGCGCAACCACCAGCGGAATTTGCGGAAATATTCCTGCTCGCTTAATACTGGCTCGGCTAGAGCAAAATGCTCTTCGCAGTTTTCTACCCAAAGGTTGTGTACCCAACCGCGGAATGGTCCCCACGCCCGAGCCATGGTTTACTCCTGGCCGCGAGGGTCTAGGTACTGCTTGAGTGCTCGCATGGCTTTGCGGGCTGTGTCAAACACAAACTCTTGATCCTCATCTTCGGTATGCACCACCAGGATGAAGCCATTGGCTGCTTTGCGAATTTCGATGGATTCGAACATCATTCTACCTCATTTTCGTTGACGATACCCATATGTTACAGCAGATCGAGATTGTTGTCAACCGCGATCTGCTGTTTTGGTTATCTTACTTGAGTGTGGTTTGGAAACGTGCGCCGTCCAGGAACTTTTCGAGGTCCGAGGCTGTGATGTCAGTGTCGTTGCCTACCAGGTCTTGTTTGACCATTGTGGCGTCGATGCCGCTCAGTGCAGCCTTGAATCGGGCAACATCAGCATCGCTGACATTCTTGACAAAGAACATCATGCCCAGGCTAAACTGGCTGAGACGATTGACACCAGTCAACTCCGACAAAGGACGCTGACCGAAGCGACTGGATCCAGTGCTGTACGGGCACTCAATGGAGCCGGACTCGATGGCCTTGGCAGCATTGGCGCTGGCAATAAAGCCCACGTCGATCTCTTTGTTGATGAGACCAGCCAAGGTCGGACCCGAACCACCAAAGGTCACGTTCTTGAAACGGATACCAAGATTGTTGCCATTCATGTGCTGGATCTGGCTTTCCTGGGGATTGAACTTGTTGTTGCCGTAGAGCAGTTGTGCGCCTTTTTCCAGTTTGAATCCTTTGCGCACACAAATATCGTAGGGTGCGTAAGTGACCATGACGGCACGAGCCTTGGCGAAGTCAATCACACAGTTCTGCCCAGATACCTTGCTGTTACGGAACATGCTGTCGCTCCACACGATGCCCACTGGGCCAGTGGCGTTTTCAAAATAACTTACAGCCTCGCCGCAACCGCCGGTTTGACGAGCAGTGACTTTGAAACCATTGGCAGCAGTTTTTTCAGCGATGTTGTTGATCACTGCGCCCTGGGGGCCTTTGAGTGTGGAAGTGGTAACCACTTCAAGGTCAAACGCATGAGCAGACACACTGGCTGCCATGAATAGACCCAATAACATTTTTTTCATTGAAGATCTCCTAGTTAAAAATAAATCTGATACACGCGATACCATGTCGACAAGATTTCTCCCATCAACAACAACCCCAATACTGCTGTCAACATGTCAACCGCCAATCGAGATATCAACCAACTCACTGGCACAAATACCAACACATGCACCAGCACATACGACGCTGTGTAATTGTTGATGTAATAGAACATCAACAAACTGAACACAGCCAAAGAGGCCACGAACCACTTTGATTTCAGCCAATCAGCGATCACTCTGTAAAGAACTCGGTTGGTGGCCAAAGCCAAGGCCAAGTAAACAGCCGATGATGCTAGTATAGCAAACAACATCCAATTGATCGAGGCCTGTTCACGCAAAACGGTTAAATCAAGACCTTTCTGGGCAAAGTACTGTAGGAAAAATATCTCGGTGGCCGATATGGGAACTCCGAACAACAACAAAGGCATCCACATCATGATGATGCCAGAATTGTTGGCTGTTTCGGCAGCGGCCACTCGAGTCATGGGGTCTTGTTTCCGATACTTGCACCAAAGGTAAGCGGCATAACTGGAGATGGTGGCTCCCAGTTGCGGAATCAATCCCAGGATCATTCCCAGGGCCGTGGAGCCAGCATAGGTCTTGGCCCAGGGACGAAAACGCATGGGCACTTTGTCGATTCTGTCAGACACGTTGGCAGACATCGAGGGATGCCATATCGCTTGTGTGGCGAACACAATGATCAAGGCCAGCATGCCATTGAAATAGTAGACCGGCAACACTCCTTGGGTCATTGATGCCAGATCTTCCCAGAATGCCAACACCGAAAAAGCCACCAATGCCAGCAAGTTGACCAGCCAGCGACCATTGGCAAACACAGCGATGCCTATCAAAATCAAAAACAACAAGGACTTGATGGGCAAGGGCAAACGAAGGTCTGACAACCAGCCCAATGTCATGGTCATCCACAAGAAGCCGCCGGCTGCTACGCTGGCAAAGAAACTGCCCCATGTTGTCACTTGCACGGCTTGATAGATCTTGGCAGGTGTGTCAAAGTTGGGTGCTTCGATCAACACCGGGTACGAACTGGATTCTCCAGGTATCCTGTAGTACAAGGCGGCTTGGCTTCCAAAGTACTGCGATCCAAGATTAGACACCACAGCATAGACCAGCAAGGGTGCTGGACTCACTTCCACAAAAGGCAGGAACAAGAGATAGCCCATGATGATGGGGATGCCCGGAGCAAGTCCAGTGATGATGCCGGATATCAGGCCCAGGCACATGGCTGTGATTATGGGTATTACATCTATCATATCTTGTAGTCAGGGCTGATGCAGTTGCGGATTCCGTCAAAGATGGTGTTGCCGTTGTTGAACCAAGACTTTCTGTGGCTGTAGAGATCGCTGTGGGTGCTGAGATAAATCTGCTGATGCAGTAGGGCCGATTCGTGATTGCTGTTGAAAAACCACTGATCTCGATTACCAAAGATGTGTTGGGGATTCTTGGCTGTGAAAAAATGTTCCCCGGTGGTGAACAACCTAGGGTATATGGCTTCAACGAATCCTGCACTCATGGTATCAAACTCCCACCCGTAGCCGGGCTTGAATGGTTTGGATCCCGGGATACTGGAAAAATCTCTAGCGGCCTGGGCACTAAATTTATTTTTAATATTATGGCATTGTTTGCGCAAGATGTCAACACATTCAGATTCGGGTGCCCAATAAAAGAATTCCATCACGCCCATCTGGCCTTGATCTACCAGTTGGCGTATGGGAGTGACCCTGGCATGCACGATGCCGTCGTGAAAATTGAAAATCCATTCACCGTTGTTGTATCGCATCATGGGTTTGTCTGCACCCATGATGAATCCCAACTTCTTGCCTTGGTCCAGCAGCGTCTGCCATTCGGGAACCAGTGTGTAGGCAAAGTCCACGGCCATGCGATTGATGGTCAGCATATTGCCGAACATCTCCAACAAGGCATCACCGAAACCCAAGGATGCCAGGTGTTGATCCCATTTGGGAAAATAATCGGAGTAATCCAAGGCCCGTACATTTAGGGTGGGGTACTTGTTTTTGAGATAGTCTACCTTGTTCCAGGTCAGGCCGGAGAGTTCGAGATATTGATTGGATTCTTGATCGTAGCGACTGTAAAACACACAGACTTCATCCACAGGTATGCCATTGTCCAAGAATGCATACAACATGTTGGCACTGTCGTAGCCACCACTGTAGTAAAGAACCAGATAGTCATAGTCACGTCGCAGTTGTTCAGCCCTGCGGCGATACAACTCGTTGATGTTTGCACTGGGTTCTTGACTCCAATCAAAACTGCCAAAGAATTCATCATGGTACCACCATTTCCAATTGGCCGGATGGCGATAGTGCAGGTCCATGAGTTCTATCTTGCTGTAGGTACGGGCGGCTCCGATCTCATAGTAACCGTAGCGTGTGCCATCCTTGGGGCTGATGTCTATCATGGTAGTTTTATACGTCCGTTACGGATATGATTGTCGTGATTGAAATAATCCATGACGCTGAATTGATCGTATTGATGCACCGTGATCACTCCGTGTTGATCCACAGTGCGAGCACAAGCGGCATTGGTATTCGATCCCAATAGCCAAGTTATTGA
The DNA here is from genome assembly GCA_964449745.1 of uncultured Polynucleobacter sp. Taxonomy (GTDB): domain Bacteria; phylum Pseudomonadota; class Gammaproteobacteria; order Burkholderiales; family Burkholderiaceae; genus Polynucleobacter. Next base: position 5,101 of record CAYVBV010000045.1, read on the forward strand.
TGGAGCCTTGACTTTTCGTTTAAAGTAGTCAGCATCGTTGGTGAACTGATAGATGTATTTCTGCTGTTCGATCTTGATTTCCTGCAATGTATTGATCTCAGGTTGTGTGCGTGAAAATGTCCAGGCATTCAACCACGGTGAGTCATAAAACACCTTGTAGAGATCTGAATTCTTGCCCAACCTCAGACGTATCTTTTCGTGTGCGTGTTGCCAGCGCCAATTGAAATTGATCCACCAACAGTAATGATACATGGTGTCAATGTTCCGTGGGCACCCGGCGAAACTCTCTGTTAGCATTTGCGTCCAGTAGTCGGCGGTACGCGGAGACAATCCGTGTATGTCCTTCCAGAAAGAAAATTGATTTTCGTATGTGGGAGGAAGTTCCAACAGTTTGGCGCCACCGTACTTAAACATGGCATACATGAAATCTGTTCCGTGCAATGCGTCTGCAGGTTCGCCGGCCAACAGCGGCACCGACGAGTGCCCGTGTACTGCTGCCGACATCACTTGGTCAACAGAAACCAAATCGAAATTTTTAACAATGTGTCGATGATAGAAATCGGGGTATTCTCTAATGCTGGAGGGATTGCAGGCTATTTTAACATGACTTTTGTCAATGCCCAATTCCAACAAAGAAACGATCATGGCTGTACTATCGATGCCGCCACTCCACAACACATACAATTCATCGCACTGATCCACCCAGGTCCCGGATGTTTCACGCATGGCTTCCCCGAAATCAACTTTGGTGCCCAGCAAAGATCGATCGATGTCGTACTCGGGAATATGACCCACTTTGAAGATAAAATCTTTGACTGTGCAACTCCTGTCCACTAGCCAAGCGCCTGCTACTTTGTTGTTCATTTCCACAGTCAGTGACAACTCAGGAAACTGTTCGGCGTTGTCTCTTTCAAACACCGACAACTGCCGCTGTACCATTCCGCCCAATATACCTGGTATGATCATAGTTTCCTGCCGTATCCAAAAAACATCTCGTCTTCGAAGTCTCGCAACAGAGATTTCAGAGTGCGTACATCAGAAATGCCATTGACTTTTTCCACGATCATCGTCCATACCGCATGCACTTTGATGACATCGCATTCATAACTATCCATTAGCATTTTCATTTCTCGCCGCGCTTCTTCGGGGCTTCTGTCAGTGATGTTTGACCACAGGTCCAACAAGTGAGCCTTGCTGGGGTCATTGATAGCCGACGCCATGGCCATGGCCAGGCCGGCATCGTCAACAAACATGCGACTCTTGGCCAACATGCGCTGGCAATATGATTCCATTTCTTGCAGGCACGCCGAGCGTATACTGGCCAGGCGTTTGCGTTCTATCCAAGCCTCTGAGGGAATAAACTGTTCAACCTCAAAGTCTCGGGATTTTTTATTAGAGCCGTCTCGGTGAGGTTTTGATTCAAAATAAAATCCGTCACCTTTGTAGCCTGTGACAAAACCATCATGTCTGACCAATTTAAGAGCAAGGTCCGGCAGTTTGTGATATGTTTCTAGTTTGACATTGTCGTTGAGATTGACCACCATAGTGGATGTGTTTAGTATCCCTTTGGAAACAGCATTGGCCACGGTCACCGATGAGCACTCGGCCAATATGGAACCTATCACTTCTAAATCTACTAGTACGATTTTTATCATATTTGCTCAACTTCAATGCCCGACTTAGACAGGAACTTGAGTCCTGTGTCGTCGCGGTAGTTTTCCCCATAGAATACTTTGCGTATGCCAGATTGGTATATCAACTTGGCACATTCCATGCAAGGGCTGTGTGTGACAAAAATAAAGGCCCCGTCGCCGCTTTCGGACGAACGTGCCAATTTGGCTATGGCGTTGGACTCGGCATGTAACACTTCAGGTCTGGTGGTATTGTTCTCTGTTTCACAGACATTGTCCCAACCTGCAGGCATACCATTGTAACCAATGCTGATGATGCGATCGTCTTTGACCACAATGGCACCCACATGCAATCTCTGAGCCTGGCTGAGTTCAGCAAACACTCGGGCAGTCTTCATGTACGCCTGTTTGAATTTGTCCTTCATTGTCCTACATCCATAAGATACTCTACTACCTGCTGTGCTGTGCGTATTTCATTGACAGCATCAATACCGTTGCCAACAAATATATGTCCACGAGTGCCGTCGCCGGTGACGCCAGCGGTCAGTGACTTGGTACGATTGGCATCGTCGTTTTCTACACCATCACCTAATATTATAGCATTTTGATTTTTGGTGGGCAAGACTTGTATGTCGGCGGAACTGGCTTCAACCATTTTTTGTTTGGCTTCCGGGGTCAGTGGACTTTCCTGACAGGCTGCAAACAAGGTACCAACTGCCACAGCACCGGCTCCGCGCTCAAGGTAATACTTGACTTGGTGCGGATAGCCCACACCGCCCATTGGTACTAACGCAACATCCGGTAAGGGATTTTCAATACGGGAATCAAACAATTCTCGAGTAGAAAGTTCGCCCTTGCGTCCAGCACTGTCATTGCCTTTTACTGATATAGCGGAAAAGAAGTAGTTCCTGGGCATCCAATAGCGATGCCGTTCTTGATAGATCCCACCGTAACGCAACATGGTTGATAGACCGGTATCTCGATGTAGTTGCTCTAGGATCGATCTTGTTTGCAGTCTCGTTTCATCAGTGATCTCTTGCCCAATGGTGTTGCCTGTGAAAATTTCTATCCAGGTGATCCTGTGTTTTTTAATGAAGTCCACGAATCCTGGAATAAGTGGATCAGTGATTTCCACCGAGAGCATGCAGTTACGGCTTCCAGTTTGTTTGATGAATTCATCAAAGACAGGATCTAAGAGTTCGGTGCTTATTGTTTTGATTCCGGGAGTGCGATAGCAATGAGAACTGATGCAGGGCATGGCGCCTGCTTGATGTACAGCCAAGGCCAAACCAAGATCAGACACTTGGTTCATGGCAGCAGATAAGATGGGATACTTGGTGTTGAATATATTCTTCATTGGAGCGGGGTGCGGGAATCGAACCCGCGACTCTAGCTTGGAAGGCTAGGGTAATACCATTTTACGAACCCCGCGGGTCGGGCCAATTGGATATGCAGAAAGATTCTATCACTAAAACCTTTTTGCATATTGCCGGTCCCTAAACCGGCTCTACACAGTCTTGTTGTGGGACGACGATCCCATGTTTGGTGCTGGATGTCGGATTTGAACTGACGACCTACCGCTTACAAGGCGGTTGCTCTACCCCTGAGCTAATCCAGCGTACTTCATCAATCAATCAAGTTATATTTTAACCTAGTCCTGCGCCTTTGTCAACTTCTTCGAGTTCTTTAGCGATGTCGATGTCACCATCTTCAGTGACCACCGTCTCTACAGAATCTTGTTTCTTCTTGGCGAAGATACGATCGAAGTTGTCGGCAAAAGTTGCCTGACTAACAGAAAAAGGTCTTGGAGCGGATCCTTTACCTGACATCGTTACTTATCTCCTATATTAATCAAACCAGATATTTTTATTTACACTTACCTGGAAACTCACACGCACAGTCTCAATGTCTTGAACGCCGTGAAGCACCATGGCATTGAGTATGACCCATTGACCCAAGGGGAACTGCACCTTTTCCAACACTCGCAGTTTACTGAAATCATTGCAAACATCTTGGCGGTTTGTGCGCACAATGGGTTTGCCTTCTTCCTCGTAGAAGTAAGTGGCAGTGTTGGGGCCTCCGGGCTCAACCAAGTATAACATGGTAAAGTCTCTTGTCAAGTCTGTATGAGGTCCTTGGTGTCGTCCTAACTTACCGTTAGTAAAACTCACGCCACAGTCAAAGCCTTCGGGGTGGATGTTCTCATGCACCCAATCGTAGAACTCACTGTTGATGTCCAATCGAGTCTGGTAAGTGACGGGTTCTTCTTGGCCGTCAATGATGAGTTTGCGACTCTTGTACCAGTCGTCAAGATTGTCTTCGGGCCGGTCTGTGTCTACAAATTTTTTCAAATCCATGGCAGCATCAACGAAATGCTGCGGCACTGGAGGTAGATTCTTTAGCACTACATAGGTAAACATTTTTTACAATCCTTAAGGTATCATTGGTGTAGCGGCGCCATCGATGGTGAGGCTGACCCCACTGACATAACTGGCACGGTCACTGGATAGAAATACCACTACGTCTGCTACTTCGTCGGGCCGCATGATCCTGCCCATGGGGTATTTTGATATCACTCGCTGTCGGGCTTCTTCCACAGTGATTCCTGCCATCTCTGCTTCAACTTCTAGGCTTTGCTGCAATCGATCTGTCATCACTGCTACGGGATTCACTGTGTTGATGCGTATACCGTGTTTGGCATAGTGAGTAGCCAGGCCTGCTGAGGCCAACATCAAAGCCGCATTGGCCGAACCGCCAGGTAAGTGACTGGACACCGCTTGGCGTCCTCCGAACCCCACTATATTGACCACGCTGCCGCGACCTCGTTTCATCATCTTGGGCAACACTCCATCTAAGGTGTGCATGTAAGTGAAAAACTTGTTGTCCATGGCTTGGCGCCAGTTTTCATCGCCGACTGCGTCAGGGGCAACTTTTAGCGCGGACCCAGCCGAGTTGACCAATACATCTATGTCGCCGTATTGTTTTTCGATGCTGTCTGTCATACTGACACCGGCACCGGGTCTGGCGAGATCAATTACACAGACACCTACATCGTGCTTGGCTTTTACAGCGTCAGCGGTTTCGTGAGTTTTCACTGCCACTGTGACGCGGCATCCTTCTTCAAGGAATCTTTCAACGCAGGCAAGACCAATACCTCGGCCTCCGCCGGTTATTAAAACGTGTTTATCTTTGAGGCGTAGGTCCATGGCAAATTTGAAGGCTCAATGTCTGCCCCGACTTGAAAAGCGATGCGCGGGGTTTCTAGATTTTCGATTGAATGTAAGATAGCAGAGTTCAACGATATCCACACGTTGGGTTCTGCCTTGATACGGTCTATTTCGACCAGGTTGGAATAATCTTGTATGGTACTGCTGGGATCGTAGTTCTGTCGCAGGTCGGGACGGATCGCAGGCTTGCCGTTTTCTCGCCACCACACAGTCTCAACATTGCTTCCGCCAGTGTCTAAGAGATATTGTATGGTGTAATTCCTGCTGGTGTCGACATGAGGTGCCATGGTTTTGCTGTGATCAACGTCCATCACCGATACTCCACATAGAGTAGTTTCGGTTCCGGAAAAGTTTTCTTTGACCCACTCTTCGAATTCTTCGCTGACACGATATCTGGTAGTACCCACTGTAACGAATACTTGACCGTTGAGGTGTCGTACTTTGCGATGACGATACTCTGAGTAACCCGGTAAACCGTGCCAATTGGCGATGTCTTTTTTCTTGGAGTCCTCGTCGACTATTTCAAGCGCCTGTTTGACCAAGTGGTCTGGCACTCGAGGTACAGCAAGAACTTTATAGGTGTAGGGCATTATTTCACAAATCCAAAAGCATAAGGAAGTTGGTCTTCCTTGATACCTATTTGCAAACTGGTACGAGGACCGGTGATGTCTGTGATGGCATGTATCACAGAGGTATTAATCACAAACCACTGTCGCATGGGCCATTTCACTGCTTCCAGTTCAATAAGGTCGTCCATGTTGTTGAACACACGTTTTTCGTTCCAGGGCCACTCAATGGGGCCACCTTTTTCGTAGTAGAATCTTGTACGGCTGTCTTCGCCGCCACGTTCCAGCATGTACCATATGGCATACTTGCGGCTGTTGTCGATGTGTGCTCCGTGGGTGATGCTCTTGCCTTCGCTTCGACGCACTGTGGCATTGACGAAGTCTGGGCAAATGTTTTCCTTGACCCATTGATCAAAATCTTCACCCAACTCGTAGGCCACTTGATAGCGACTTTCCCATTCCTGACCTTGGTACTGCACTACGCGATCGACGTGATTTTCTGCGCCGCCAATGTAATATTGGGCAGCAATATTCTTGTGCTTTTCCCGCCCCTCGTCAGCGAACTGCAAGGCACGTTCAATGAAGTGATCAGGGGGATGGGGTAGGCCGGTCAGTGGCATCCAAGTAAACATAAAAGAAGTTCCTTTGGTTGATTTTTTGCCCCAAGGACTGTGGCAATGCTAGTAGTGCATCTTTATTTATCACGTTTCCCGGTCCAAAGTGCCAATAGCCGCGAATGGTACTTCTTTATGCGCTTGCGGAATCGGGGATATAGATCAGTGACTGAATGGAACACTTGCATGGCTTCGGGGTGACTCATGCCCAGACTGCGAGCCGCTGAATAAAAGTAAAGATTCACGTTGCGTTTGCCGTTGCCATATTTGAAAGTGTAAGGGTTGGCACGATTGGCTTCGTTGAACTCCCAATTGAGATCTACGGCTTGATCTACATCCATGGTGTCGTGTCGCCAGTAATAGGGATCGAAACTGAGTTCTCGGAATCCGTACTTGCTGGGATCTAGATTTATACGGGAAAAATTAAACACCGATTCAAGATCTTCCTCGTAGGGCATGACTTCCAGTACATTGCCTAACACCGAGTTGAATATGGTTTGTTTGCGTATCCAGTCGTTGGTCTTTGTTTGGCTTTCGGGCGTTTCTCCGGGCAGGCCTGAAATAAAGCAGGCCTTGAGGTGTACACCACCGTATTTGTCCCCGGCTTTTTTATACTGCTCAGCCAACTCAAGTACTCGCTGTGGTTTTAGGCCGCGGCCGTTGATGCTGCCGGCTGGGCGACTCAGTGTTTCTATACCAAAAATCAAACTGCGACCACCAGAATCAATGACCTTGTTGGCCAGATCCGGATACTTGTGACTGAGGTCCAGTCTGGCATACCCATTCCACTCAAGACGGAACGGCAGGCTCTCAACCAGTTCAAGAAAGTCGCAGACATGAGCATAGTCGTCGTTGAAACACTCCCCCGTGAAACTGTAGCCAGTGGTACCATGTGTTTCCCAGTTGTACATGAATTCTCGCCGCATCTGTTCAATGGATTTTTTCTGCGAGTAGCCTTTGTCGTAGTTGCAATAAGAACAATTAAATGCGCAACCGCGGGCATTTTCAAATGGCAGCCATTCGCCGGGCAATACTGCATCCAACACAGAAAATGTACTGTCGGGAATCTCGTCTCTGTGGCGATCGTAGATTTGTCGCCCTTGCGGCACCAAAAATGTCATGCCAGACTTTTTGGTCATGGAAAAATTGATGCTGCCAAACTTTCCTGTTTCAAGACCCTGTACAAAATCCACTACATAGTTGTCGGCCTTGCCCAACAGACAATAGTCAGTGAGACCAAGCGCATAGTCTTCGGGAATCTGCTCGGGATTAAATTTAAATATCCAGTTGAGTCGTTCGCCGCCTAGAACGATCTTAGCATGCGGTGCATGGTTGTCAGCCAAAGTACTTTTCAAGGATTCCATCCAATGTCGTAGTTTACCATTGGTGCCTTTCCATAGAAACAAAGAACTGGCCTTGACATGTTCCCACCATCCAGTACGTTGTTCTTGATCGCTTTTGACATGGCTACTGACTTCCGACCTTGCCCAGCCCACTGCCTCAGTGGGAGAACTGTATGTGAACGTGGTAGATATCATCACGGATATGAGACGGTCGGACACAAAGTTGGCCAGATAATCAAAGAATTCCTGATCTGATTCAAACCTCGTGAAGTAGTCAATGACCACAACATCGTACCCGGCCCGAGTTAGGTGATTCTTGATGGTGTATGGACCCATGTACCGTACTGTGTCGAGTTGATAGGGATCCGACAATATTATGATTTGCGGTGGTCTCGGCAATGGTCTTGTTGGCATGTTATTCTATCTCGTAGGAATTGAAAAATTTCTTAAAGCCGGCTCGGGCATCTGTTTTGTCTTTGTACCATTCTGGTCTTATACTGAAAAAGTGCTCGGCCAGTCTGTCGGACTGTGCCCGAAACTCAGTGTCTTTGAGCCAATACTGCTCACGGGGACTGTAGATAGTAAACACATTGGGTGGGGGTTTGCCCAGAGAAAACATTTCAAATTCAAATGTGGGGTATATCAACCAGTTCAAGACATTGCGATACATTAGATTCGAGTGGATGCCTAATTGACCAAACAAGTCCAGCAAAGACTTTTCTGTCACTGGATCCTCAGTCATGAACTTCCTTGGATCGAAATTTTTTTCTAAGTGACTGTTGATAAATTTTTTTATCACATGAGCCTGCTTGGCAACGATTTCAGGACAATCTCTGCCCCAATAAAACAATTCGTCATGCTCCCAAGGTCTATCCATCATCTGTGTTCTTGTACCACAACTCGAATCCAATATCTCAGTGAATTCCACTGATAACTTTCCTAACTTGGTCCTGGTCATATGCGGCTTTTCGGCACCCCATACAAACACCACTCGTTTACCTTGCTCAATGAGTTTCATGTAGTCGGGAGTTTCCTCTCGTATAAACGTCTTGGCTAAATGTGATGTAGAGAAATGCGTGTTACCAAAGTATGCACGATGCGAATCCCAAAACTCGTCCCTGAGTATCTTTGCTGATATGTCCGACAAATCTATTTCTCTGTGTTTGAACTTCACACCTTTTTGCAACAATTTTTGGATTTTTGGATAACTGACACAGGTCTGTTCGCCATGGAAAAAACTGTACTTCCTTGAATCAAGCTTGAAATAATTGTAGGTTGCTATTTCGTCAAACGGAATTTCGTTGTTGACAAATGTGTCAACGATGTTACCCGAGTCTGCGCCGCCACTATAAAAAATAACTATGTAATCATACTTCTCGCGCAGTTGGCGTGCCCGCTTGGCATATAGTTCGCCAAGAGTTTCCTGTGGTTCTTTCTTCCAATTGAATTTTGAAAAAACATCGGTATTAAAGTCCCAAACTGGAAACTTATGTACAAGGCCGGATACCTCAATGGCTTCAACCTTGCTGTAGGTTTTGAAGTCTCCCACTTGATAGTATCCGAGATGATCTTTGCTTCGATTGATGCTGGAGATCACCGAAGAGTTTAATGTGTTTTTCATTGAGTGGACTAGGGAATTTTTGCTTACCTGTTATTTATTGTGCTGATAAGTACTGGGTATGCGAACAAAACCATTCACTTTGGTACACGGTCTACCAAGTGTACCACAGCATTTTATCACCCAGTTAAAGAACCTTCCTCTCTCAGAACAATCTGAGCAGGGAAACATCTACGACGGATATCGCCAACTCACTGAGTGGAACGGCATTTCCGGCGATGCCCCCAGGCTAACCCGACGTGAATTTACCCACGAATTTGAGCAGTGGGTCAAAGATAACATAACGCCACAGTTCCAAAACTGCGGAGTTTTCCAATGCTTTCCTGTCAACGGCGTAGGCTATACTGGTGCGCACACGGACAAAACCAGAAACTACGTCTTGATCTTCAATGTACAATCGGGAGGTAAAGATGCCGAATTAGCGTTCTGGCACGAGGATGGCCAGGAGGTGAAACGCACACGCGGAACTTTCGTGGGGTCTACCAAGAACCTTACTTCTATCGGAAAATTTCGTGCACCAGAAAATCAATGGTATTTGATCGATGCCTTGGTGTTGCACAGCATAGAGAACATCAGCGAAGTACGTCTCAATTTCCAGATCAGTTTTGATCAAGTATTGCCGGAATTTCTCTTAGAGAAAATTTAATATGGCGGAGCGCCAGGGAGTCGAACCCTGTGACCGTATTACTACG
>CAYVBV010000046.1:0-11984 GCA_964449745.1 uncultured Polynucleobacter sp.
GCAATGCCAAGTAAAATAGGGAAATGCACACAATCAATGCCGATTTGCATTGCCACTCCGTAGTTTCTGATGGAACTTTAAGTCCTGAAGCTTTGGCTTGCCGTGCTCATGCCAACGGTGTCGCCATCTGGGCCTTGACCGACCATGATGAGCTCGGTGGACAGGAACGTGCTCAAATCGCTGCCCAAGACTTGGGCATGCAATACATCTCTGGTGTGGAAATTTCTGTCACTTGGTCTTCACAAACGGTTCACATTGTGGGTTTGGGGATTGATTACAAGAACCCAGAATTAATTGCGGGTTTGCATCAAACCAGAAACGGTCGTGCCAATCGCGCCAAAGCCATGTCAGCGCAGTTGGATCAAGTCGGTATCAAAAATGCCTATGAAGGTGCTCTTCAGTTTGTCGGTAATCCAGAATTAATCTCCCGAACTCATTTCGCCCGATTCTTGGTGGAATCGGGTGTTTGTAAAAACACCGATGAGGTTTTTGCCAATTATCTGATTGAGGGTAAGCCTGGTTATGTGGGTCATCAATGGGCCAATTTGACCGATGCCGTGACTTGGATTAATCAAGCTGGAGGCTTGGCCATCATTGCTCACCCTGGACGTTATCGTTTCACTTCACTTCAATTAGAAGAGCTTTATGGTCAGTTCAAAGACTTGGGGGGTCGAGGGATTGAAGTCGTCACGGGCAGTCATACCCCGGACGAGTACAAAACATTTGCTAAAGTAGCGCAACAGTATGGTTTTTTGGCGTCTCGAGGTTCTGACTTTCATGATCCCCATGAAAGTCATGCGGACTTAGGAACATTGCCCAATTTGCCGTCACAAGTACAACCTGTATGGTTGGAGTTTCAATAAGAGATATATGTTTTCTGAACGAGTTTTATCCGGCATGCGCCCCACAGGGGTGTTGCACTTAGGTCACTACCACGGTGTTCTCAAAAATTGGTTAAAGCTTCAAGCTGAGTACCCTTGTTATTTCTTCGTAGCGGATTGGCATGCCTTGACCACTCACTACGACACACCGGATGTGATCGAAAAATCCGTATGGGACATGGTCATTGACTGGTTGGCTGCTGGAGTTGACCCCACGCAGGCCACTTTATTTATTCAAAGCAAAGTGCCTGAGCATGCTGAGCTCTTTTTGTTGCTCTCAATGGGCACACCTTTGGGTTGGTTGGAACGGGTACCCACCTACAAAGACCAAATTGAAAAACTCAAAGAAAAAGATTTGCAGACTTATGGTTTCTTAGGCTATCCACTGCTTCAAGCGGCAGACATTCTGATTTATCGTGCACAGCATGTGCCAGTCGGTGAAGATCAGGTGCCCCATGTTGAGATGACGCGTGAAGTTGCGCGTCGTTTTAATCACTTGTATGGTCGTGAACCGGGTTTTGAAGAAAAGGCTTTGGAAGCGGCAAAGAAACTGGGCAGCAAACGCACCAAGTTATATCTTGAACTAAGAACCGAGTATCAAGAAAAAGGCGATGAAGAAGCCTTGGAGCAGGCCAGAGCAGTCTTGGCTGATGCGCAAAGTTTATCGATGGGTGATCGTGAACGTCTCTTTGGTTACTTAGAAGGTTCTAGAAAAATTATCTTGCCAGAGCCGCAAGCGCTGTTGACACAAGAGTCTCGCATGCCTGGTTTGGATGGACAAAAAATGTCCAAGTCCTATGGCAACACGATTGGCTTGCGTGAAGATGCGGCATCGGTCGAGAAAAAAGTACGCACCATGCCTACCGATCCTGCGCGCATTCGTAAAACTGATGCGGGTGATCCGGCACGTTGTCCGGTGTGGCAGTTGCATCAGGTGTACACCAGCGAAGAAACTCGTGCTTGGGCGGAAAAAGGTTGTAAGAGTGCTGGCATTGGCTGCATTGAGTGTAAGCAACCGGTGATTGACGCGATTCTTAAAGAGCAACAACCCATGATGGAACGCGCCCAAACTTATTTGGATGATCCAAGTTTGTTGCGGGCCATCATTGCTGATGGTTGTGATAAGGCGCGCAAGACCGCTCAAGAAACCATGCGCGATGTTCGTGAGGCGATGGGGCTTGACTACAATTAATTTGCATCAAGACCTCACGGTTCCTGCTTCCGATTGGGTGGTGCAACACGCCACCAAGATCAAGCCAGGGGGCAGAGTGTTGGATTACGCCTGCGGTAGCGGGCGTCATACTTTTTACTTGGCTCAGTTGGGGTTTCAGGTGCTGGCCATTGATCGTGACCAAGCTTCTTTAGATCAAATTCAACAAACATCTGCCCAAAAACATCCTGATTTGGCCATTGACACTCTCAATTTGGATTTAGAGTCTGAGCTATGGGCGGTCGCTGATTTAGGGGCTTTTGATGCCGTGGTGGTCACCAATTACCTTTACCGACCCCATCTTCAGAAATTGCCCACTCTTTTAAAGCCTGAAGGGATATTGATTTACGAAACCTTTGCCGTGGGCAATGAGGCCTTTGGTAAACCTAGTAATCCTGATTTTTTATTACAACCCAATGAGCTCTTGAACTTTGCTGAAAAGATGCGCATTTTGGCCTATGAGGACCTTGTGGTCAGTAGCCCCAAAATGGCTTGTATTCAGAGAGTCTGTGCTGTTCCGCTACAATCAAAAGTATGACTAAATTAGCTAAAAATATCTCTGGAAGTTTGGTGGCCATCGTCACGCCCATGCATGCGGACGGTAGTCTAGATTTACCTGGTTTGCGCCAATTGATTGACTGGCACATTGCCGAGGGCACCGATGGCATCGTGATTGTGGGCACCACGGGTGAATCACCCACAGTTTCAGTGGAAGAGCACTGTGAACTCATCAAAGTCACGGTTGAGCATACGGCCAAACGCATTCCGATCATTGCAGGAACTGGCGGCAATTCCACCAGTGAAGCCATTGAATTGACCGAGTACGCCAAAAAAGTCGGTGCGGATGCCAGCTTGCAAGTGGTGCCTTATTACAACAAGCCCACTCAAGAGGGCATGTATCAGCATTTCAAAACCATTGCAGAAAAAGTCGATTTACCGGTCATTTTGTACAACGTTCCAGGAAGAACGGTGGCGGACATGGCCAATGAAACGACCATTCGTTTGGCCAAGGTGCCAGGTGTGATTGGTATCAAAGATGCCACGGGCAATTTAGAGCGCGGCACACAATTGATTGCTGGTTTGAAAGCCGCCGGTTGTGCAGACTTTGCCGTCTACTCAGGCGATGATCCAACGGCCTTGCTACTCATGATGATGGGTGGCAAAGGCAACATTTCAGTGACCGCCAACGTGGCCCCTAAATTGATGCACGAGTTGTGTGTTGCTTCCATGGCCGGGGACGTGGCTCGCGCCCGCGAGATTCAGTACAAGCTTTTGCCAGTGCATAAAGCCATGTTTGTGGAAGCCAATCCGATTCCGGTCAAGTGGGCTTTGCATGCCATGGGTAAGATGGAATCAGGCATTCGTTTACCGCTGACTACTTTGGCCAGCAGTGCTCAAGAACAAGTCAAACAAGCGCTCTTGGGTGCTGGTTTAATGTCTTCATAATCGATCGATAACTTAGGAATACTTATGCGTCGCATCTCTATCAAATCAAGCATGGTGCTCATGACTGTTCTAGCAACAGGTGTGTTGACTTCTGCTTGTACCAGCACCTTCTCAGGTGACACGATTGACTATAAGTCTGCAGGTGAAAAGAAAGGCCCTAATTTGGCGTTTCCACCGGACATGACAGTCATGGGTGGTGATAAGCGTTACGTGGTTCCTGATGGTGGTGCGACCTTGTCGGGTTACAGCACCGCTGTAAAAAATAAACCAACCGGTAAAGAAGCCGTCTTGCCAGCGGTTTCTGGCATGAGGATTGAACGTGAAGGCAATCGTCGTTGGTTGGTGGTCTCTAAACCTGCCAAAGACTTGTATCCAAGCGTGCGTGAGTTTTGGCAAGAGACAGGTTTCATTTTGTTAACCGACTCACCAGAGACGGGCATCATGGAAACTGATTGGGCTGAAAACCGCGCCAAGATTCCACAAGACATCATTCGTCGTACTTTGGGTAAGGTCTTGGATTCTCTTTACTCAACCGGTGAGCGTGACAAGTTCCGTACACGTTTAGAACTCAATAGCAAAGGTGAGACTGAGATTTACATCACTCACCGTGGTGCTGTCGAAGAGTTAACCGGTAATGATAAAACGCAAACCATTTGGACCAATCGTCCCAATGATCCTGAGCTAGAAGCAGAGTTCTTGGCGCGTTTGATGCAGCGTTTGGGTTACACCGAAGAAGCTGCGCGCGCATCTGTTGGCAAGAAGGCCACAGCCAGTGCCCCAGCTGTTTCACGCTTGAAGAAAGACAAGCAACCTCGTTTAGAGTTTGCGAGCAATTTTGATCGTGCTTGGCGCGAGATTGGTGTGGGTTTAGATCGTTCTAACTTCACTGTTGAAGATCGTGATCGCAGCAAAGGTATTTACTATGTCCGTTTTGTAAACAGCAAAGACCTTTCACCTGAATCAAGAAGCTTCTTTAGCAAACTCTTTAGTGGTAAGTCAGACGACGACATGAAAAAAGCCAAGCGCTATCGCGTGGTGGTGAAAGATGCTTCAGGTAATGTCACCGTGACTGTGCAAGATGAAAAAGGCACAAACGAAACGGGTGAGACTGCAGTGCAGATTCTGACCTTGCTAGATCAACAAGTAGGGCGTTGATCTCAATCGAACTCAGTCATCCAGTCATAAAAACAGCAATAAAAAAAAGACCACCCGAAGGTGGTCTTTTTGCTTCTAGCGAAGAATTACTTCTTCTCTGGAGCAGCTGGAGCTGCTGGAGCAGCAGCAGGTGCGCCTGCAGCTGGAGCTGCAGCAGGAGCGTCAGCAGCAGCTGGAGCTGCTGGAGCTGGAGTTTCTTTTTTACCGCAAGCTGCCAAAGTTACAGCCAACAATGAAGCGATTAATAGTGATTTTTTCATTTTATATTTCCTTAAAGATTAGCTAATCGTTAAACGGTCATCAAGACCGGGTGCAACAACAAATGTGTCACTGCACTGCCAAAGATTATAAATAAATCTGTGCAAAATACTAGTAATTACCCTGATATTTATCCAAGAATATCCAGCCCGCTTGATAAGCCTCAAACCATGGATTTTCAGCATCTCTAATCTGTGGGGCTAATTGTTGGCAGCGATGTGGACTTAAAGACAAAGACTGGGCCAATTCTTGCCAAAACGGCCAGTCCATTTCCTCGGAATCGCTCACGCATTCGCCATTGAGGTATAAAAACTCGTGATCGTGCAGAGCCTTGGATTGGGGCGCCAGTTGCAGACCCATTTGCCCCATGGCTAATTTAAATTGCTTTAAATTCAAGGGCTTTGAGGGCGCCTGAAAATGTGTTTGCGGTTTGGCTTCACTTAGGATGCTGGCCAATGTGCAAGAAACATCACTTTTGCTCCAGCGTAACTGGTTCAACTTCCCTTGGATGGCTGTGATCATCGCTTCTGGCACGCTACTGGGGTCTAAAGTCGCTGCTTGTTGGGGGTCGGCATACAGGGCTTTGAACTTAGGATCTTCTTCCAAAGCTTCGGTGGTGCGCCAAAGGATTTCATTGACCAGTTCTTTGTAGGTCGGAGCCCGAAAGCCAATCGACCAAGTTTGACATCCGGCATCTAGAGCCACACCGTCATGCGCGATGTTGGGCGGTAAATACAGCATGTCCCCAGGTTCTAAAACCCAATCTTGGCTGGGCTTGAAATGCTTCAAGATTTTGAGAGGTAAACCCTCTTTCAGGCTGAGATCTTTTTGAGCAGAAATCTTCCAATGGCGACGTCCAGCCATTTGTAACAAGAACACGTCATAAGAGTCCACATGCGGCCCCACGCCACCACCCATGCCTGCAATGCTGATCATCAGATCATCGAGTCGGGCTTCAGGAATAAATCTAAACCAGGACATCACGGTCTTGGCAGCGGGGTGATGGGTATTGACCCCTTGAACCAACAGGGTCCAATCTTTTTGGGTGAGGGAGGGGATGGCACTTTTCTTAAAAGGTCCTTTTTCCAAAGACCAAGGCTGACTTTGGATCAAGCGCGATTCCACTTCACTTTGTTGCGCCAAGTGCGCCAAATCCGACATGGACAATGGGCTGGCCAACTCGCATCCTTGCTGTTTGGCCAACTGAAACGCGGGGATGGCGCCACGCACCAAGAGGGGTTTTTTCTGCCAGTAGTCGCTCATGAACTGAGCGGGGCTGATGCCGCCCAGTAAAGCCCAGGGAGACTTGATGGGCAAGGGCTCAGGGGCCTTGGGAGCTTGATAAATCTGCTGATTTCGGTTTTTCATGACTCAATTGTCACCTGAAATGTGATGAAAATGTGAACCAAATATGAAGCAAATGTGAACCAATAGGGTCGACTGCCGTAAAATAGCAATTATGAAAGTTCAAAAGAATACGATTGTTTCCCTGAAGTACCGTTTAACCGACGCGCAAGATAATCTCATCGAAGAATCCGCAGGTCCCATGATTTACCTTCATGGTGGATACGATGGTACTTTTCCGAAGATTGAAGCCGCTGTAGATGGTCATGACATTGGTTACGAGACCACGATTCAATTAGAACCCAATGATGCTTTTGGTGATTACGACCCAGAGCTTCTCAAAATTGAAGCCCGTTCTAGATTTCCGGAGCCTTTGGAAGTCGGTATGCAGTTTGAAGGTTTGCTCGATGATGAGCAAAATGCAGCTGAAGATGATGACGATGAAGATCCATTGATTTACACCGTCACTGATTTGGCCGAAGACAAAGTCGTTTTGGATGGCAACCATCCCTTGGCAGGTTTGGCGCTCAAATTCTGGTTACAGATTGCAGATGTGCGTGAAGCCACGGAAGAAGAGTTAGAAGACGGTCACCCACAAGGGGCCTTTGGTCTTGAAGTAGAAGATGATGCAGACCTTGATGAAGAGTTGCCACCACCAACCGTGATGCAACGTCCGACCCTGCACTAAAAATCTAAAGAAACCTCAATACCTCTAAGATCCTTGAGTGCTATGCACTCATTGCACGGATCGCCAGCTTATTCCACGGATTTTTTCAAGCGATACAGCACATCCAGAGCTTCTTTCGGGCTCAAACTGTCCGGTTGTAAATTCTCGATTTCTTGTAACAGTGCCAACGCCGCTTGGCTTGATTCTGAGGATTCAGTCACAGGATCTAAAACTTCTTCAACTGCACTGTGACTGAATAAATCGGCTTGAGGACTGTCTTGATTGGCCATGTCTTCTAAGCGACGCAAATGTTGTTTGGCATCTTTGATGACTTCTTGTGGCACGCCGGCCAGTTGTGCCACTTGGATACCGTAACTCTGATTGGCATGCCCATCTTTGACAGTGTGTAAAAACACAAGGCCATGTCCTTTTTCAACTGCGCTTAAGTGCACATTGGCGCATTGAGGATATTTGCTCGGTAAGCTGGCTAACTCTAAATAATGGGTGGCAAATAAAGTCCACGAACGATTCTTTGTTAAGAGGTGTTGAGCAATCGCCCAAGCCAAGGCCAAACCATCAAAAGTCGAAGTGCCGCGACCAATCTCATCCATGAGTACCAAAGACTGTGGTGTCGCACGATGCAAGATGGCGGCAGCTTCAGTCATTTCGACCATGAAGGTGGAGCGACCGCTGGCCAAATCATCGGCTGCGCCAATGCGCGTAAAGATGCGATCAATTTTGCCGATGCGGGCCATCTTGGCGGGCACGTAAGAGCCCACATAAGCAAGCAACACAATCAAAGCAATTTGACGCATGTAGGTGGATTTACCACCCATATTGGGACCCGTGATCAACAACATGCGACGGGCTTCATGCGTCTTAAAATCATTCGCTGAAAAAGCTTCTGAACGTTTGGCCAGTTGCGCTTCCACCACTGGATGGCGACCACCCTGAATATCCAAAACCGCATCGCTCGTAAACTCGGGGCGAACCCAATCCAGTGTTTGTGCGCGTTCGCTCAAACTGGTCATCACGTCCAGCTGTGCCAAGGCTGCAGCAATCGCTTGGCAAGTGACCACATGCGCTTGCAAGCTCACCAGCAGTTCTTCATACAATTGTTTTTCTAGAGCGAAGCTACGTTCTTTGGCCGACAGGGCTTTGTCTTCAAATGCTTTGAGTTCAGGCGTGATGTAACGCTCGGCATTTTTTAAGGTTTGGCGACGGCGATAATCTTCTGGGACTTTGTCGGTTTGACCGTTGGTCACCTCGATAAAGAAGCCATGCACTTTATTGAACTCCACGCGCAAATTCGCAATACCGGTGCGCTCACGCTCACGCGTTTCTAAATCCAATAAAAATGCGCCACAGTCATCACTCAAGCGGCGCAATTCATCAAGTTCTGCATTGAAGCCATCGGCAATCACGCCGCCTTCGCGAATAATTGCTGAAGGTTCTGGCGCAATGGAGCGTTGCAATAAATCCAAGACAGGTGGGGGCGCTGATAAAGTCTGTTGCAGTTCTTGCAAGTACTGGCAACCTGCGCCATCAACAGCACCAGCACCGGCACCACCAGCTTCTGATGATTTCCCAATCAGTGTGGCAATCGCAGGTAGGCTCTCTAAGGTGCTGCGCAGGCTACTTAAGTCACGGGGTCTGGCAGAACCCAAGGCCAAGCGGGTGCTGATGCGTTCCACATCAGCGATTTCTTTCAAGGCTTCGCGCAAGTCATGTAAAACGAAGGGATGGGCCAGCAATGAAGCGATGGCTTCATGACGTAAGGCCACCACACTTTGATCACGCAAAGGGTGGTGCAATAAATGTCGCAAGTGGCGACTGCCCATCGCACTTTGACAGCTGTCTAATAAAGAAAATAAAGTCGGTTCGGTTTCACCGCGTAAAGTCTCGGTGATTTCTAGATTGCGACGGGTGGCGGCATCTAAGCCAATCCATTGTTCATCTTCTTCGAGTTGGCAACGCTGAATATGTGGCAACTTGCCTTGCCAACCCAAGCCTTGAGTATTGGCGCCATAGGCCAAGACTGCTGCAATCGCTGCCAAGGTCGAAGCATGACTTTCTACATCATCAAAGCCCAAACTCTGTAGGCTATTCATGGCAAATAAATCTTTTAAGCGACGTTCGCCTTCATCGGCCGACCATACCCAATCCGGAATGTTGTGACCGGTGAGATGCACATCCAAACCTTGCGATGCCATCAAAGTATTTTTGATGATTTCTTCAGACCCCAATGGACACAGCACTTCAGCAGCTGCAATTCGCACCAAATATTGAGCACAGTCAGTGGGATTGCATTGGGTAAAACGCAATTGACCGCTACTGATTGTCAGCCATGCCATGCCCCAGGTTTTCTTGCCGGGAACAATGGCCAACAAAGGTGCATCTTGGCGATCGCTCAGTAGTGCAGAGTCAGTCACTGTGCCTGGGGTGATGACGCGCATCACGCGTCGTTCAACTGGGCCTTTGGATAAAGCAGGGTCACCCACTTGTTCAGCAATCGCCACCGATTCGCCTGCTTTGACCAGTTTGGCCAAATACTGCTCGGCAGCGTGATAGGGCACGCCCGCCATTTTGATCGGTTGACCTGCGGATTGACCGCGTTGCGTTAAGGTGATGTCGAGGATGCGCGCGGCTTTTTCAGCGTCTTCAAAAAATAACTCATAAAAATCGCCCATCCGAAAAAATACCAAAGAGTGCGGGTGCTCCGCTTTGATGCGCAAAAACTGCTGCATCGCTGGCGTATGCGAAGCCAACTCTTGGGTATTCATTAATTGCTGAGGTCTTCTGGGGTAATGCCGTAGGCGGTGAAGGAGTGTTGTGAGTCAGAGGTTTCAACAATGCGTGCTGGGATACCCACTGCGGTGGCTCCTGGAGGAACTGCTTTGAGGACCACGGCATTTGAACCAATGCGTGCACCTGCACCCACCACAAAGCCACCCAAGACTTTCGCGCCCGCACTCACCACCACGCCGGCTTCTAAAGTCGGATGACGTTTGGTGCCTTTGTATAAAGAAGTGCCCCCTAGGGTCACACCTTGATAGATGGTGCAATCATCACCAATCACGGTGGTTTCACCAATCACCACACCCAAGCCGTGATCAATGAACACACGTTTACCCACCACCACCGCTGGATGGATCTCAATGCCGGTGATAAAGCGAGAGGTATGCGACACAATGCGCGCCAATAATTTGAGGCCAATATTCCACAAAAAGTGTGCAATGCGATGCAACCAAATGGCGTGTAAGCCCGGATAGCAAATCATGACCTCTAAGCGCGTACGCGCAGCAGGGTCACGGGCAATGATGGAGTCAATGTGTTCGAATAAAGGCATTACTTGATTTTACCGTGTGTCAGCATTTGTTTCGCGATCCCGCGCAAAAGATCAATTTCCTCTTTTTGCAAAGAAGCTCTGGCAAACAAACTTTGCAAACGGGGCATCAGCTTCTTGGGGTTGTTTGGATCCAAGTACTCGATGGCCTCTAAGCCTTGTTGCCAATGCTCCAGCATGGCGGTAATGGCTGTTTGGTCGGCTAACTCAACTGAAGCTGAACCCGAACCCAAGTTAGTCATCGGCGCGGATACAGACCGAATCTGCAAAGCCTCCATCAATCCTTGACGCATCGAATACGCCACAATCATCATCGCTTGGGCCAAATTCAAAGAAGGGTAGCTTGGATTGGCGTCAATCCACACGCGGTGCGTGCAGTGTTTTAAATCTTCATTGTCTAGACCCGTGCGTTCAGTGCCAAACACAAAAGCAATCGGTTTTTTTGCCAAGAGCGCCTCACTGGCCAAACTGATGGCCTCCGGCAAGGCAATTGCTGGTGGGCCAAACTCGCGATCGCGGGCGGTCAGTCCAAAGACCAACTGACTAGGACCCACAGCTTCCAGTAATGAAGCTTGGTTTTGAGCGGCCTCTAACACATCAAAAGCACCACTCGATAAAGAAATCGCCTCGGCTTTGCGAGCCATGTATTCATAGGCGGGCTCGACCAAATGCAATTGAGCAAAGCCCATGGTCTTCAGAGCACGGGCCGCAGAACCCACATTGCCCGGGTGGCTGGTGCGCATCATCACCCAACGAATCGGCCAGTTTTGGTCCAAAACTCCCAATGAATCCTCATTTCGGGCTAAAATCTGCTTTCGTCGTACAGCTTGATCGCTGGACATTGCTCTTCTCCAATTCGTTGTGTTACCTAAACAGTTAACTATAAAGTTACTTTAATACTATGCATCCCATGCTTAATGTGGCCATCAAGGCCGCCCGTCGCGCAGGAAATATTATCAACCGAGCCTCGTTGAATAGCGAGCGCATTCAGGTTACTCGCAAACAACACAACGATTTTGTCACTGAAGTCGATCAAGCGGCAGAAGCTGCCATTATCGAGACTTTAAGAGACGCTTTCCCCGACCACGACTTCCTCGGTGAAGAAACGGGTCAAACCAACAATCACAAAAATCCAGAGCAAGGTCACCATGTTTGGATCATTGATCCTTTGGATGGCACCACCAACTTCATTCATGGCTACCCTCAATACGCCGTTTCAATTGCTTTGGCAGTCGATGGTGTATTGCAACAAGCCGTGGTGTATGACCCCAATCGTGATGAACTCTTCACTGCCACTCGCGGTGCGGGTGCTTATTTGAACAATCGACGTTTGCGTGTGGCTGGTCGCACCAAAATGTCAGAAGCTTTGATTGGTACAGGTTTTCCATACCGAGAAGATCAAAACGTTGAAGATTACTTGACCATCTTTGCCAAGATGACACGTCAGTGTGCGGGTCTGCGTCGTCCGGGTGCCGCTTCATTGGATTTGGCTTATGTGGCCGCCGGTCGTTTAGATGGATTCTTTGAGTCAGGTCTCAAGCCTTGGGACATGGCGGCAGGTGTTCTCTTGATCACTGAATCAGGTGGCTTGGTCGGCAACTACGCCGGTGAAGAAGGCTACTTACAATCTGGCGAAATCATGGCCGCCAACCCTCGCATCTTCGGACAAATGGTCAA
>CAYVBV010000046.1:12084-14029 GCA_964449745.1 uncultured Polynucleobacter sp.
ACCAAATCCAGTACGCGCACGCCCGCGCTGGTAATGCTCAAAGCATTGCCTTTAGGCAATACCGTCTCGGGATGATCAAAATCCCAATCCGATAACACCCAGCGTTGCCATGATTGGCCTGCCAAACTTTCTTCATGATAGCCAGGGCGATGGGTATGACCATGGATCAATCGCGGACATCCTGTCATAGAAACCAATTGAGCTGTTGCGGTGATGGTCACATCACCTTTCACCTGAATCACATCCGGTGTGTAGCGTTGGGCTCGTTGGTATTTAGCAGTGCTATTACTTCTTAAAGAACTCGCCACAGACACGCGCAAAGATTTGGGGAGCATTAAAAATAATTTTTGGAACCAAGAACTGCGCACCAAAGACCGAAAACGTTGATAGCTTCGATCAGCCGTGCACAAAGCATCACCATGGGTCAGAACCCAAGTTTGATTGGCAATCGTCATCACTTGTGGATCTTGCAAGACCACCATATTGGATTTTTGGGCATAAGCGTTGCCCAATAAAAAATCACGATTGCCATGCATGAAGTAAACCGGGATGCCAGCATCGCTCACTGCTTTGATTTTTTGGGCCACTTCTTGATGAAAGGGTGATCGGGCTTTTGCATCATCGCCCACCCAAAACTCAAACAAATCGCCCAAAATAATCAAAGCTTCATGAGTGCGAGCCTCTTTTTCTAGAAATTCAAAAAAACGCTCGGCCGTGCGCGGCATCGAGGGCGTCAAATGAAGATCTGAGATAACAAGAGCGCTCGCGTGCATGATCACTCTTCGAGGATGGTCGCAGAAATGATCGTCACATCTTCTTTTGGCACGTCTTGGTGGAAACCTGAGCTGCCAGTTTTCACTTGACGAATCGCATCGACTACATCCATGCCTTCAGTCACTTCACCAAACACCGCATAACCCCAACCTTGAGGTGTGGGCGCAGAAAAGTTCAAGAAAGCGTTGTCCACCACGTTAATGAAAAACTGAGCAGTCGCTGAATGAGGGTCACTGGTTCTGGCCATGGCCACTGTGCCGCGTGAGTTGGGTAGACCGTTGTCTGCTTCGTTATCAATCGGCGCTTGGGTTGGCTTTTGTTTCATACCAGCCGTCATGCCACCACCTTGCACCATGAAGTTGGCAATCACGCGATGAAAGATCGTGCCGTCGTAATGGCCTGAGCGAACATAGTTTAAAAAGTTTGCCGTTGATTTAGGCGCCAATTCATCATTCAGAGTCAATGTGATGTTGCCCATGCTGGTGGTGAGTTGCACTTTTGCCATGCTATTTCCTTATTGGTGTGAATGTATAAAAAGCTAAATATTGAAAACTAAAAACATCAATCGCACGATCAATCGATTTCAATCTTTCGGAACGGGCTTCAAAATATCTTCAGCCAGTTTCATCTTGCGACGACTGTCAATCAAACGGCGGTCGAGTTGCACTGCTTTGCCATAGGATCTTGAGGCCAAGCGCGTGTACACATCGCCCAAGTTCTCCAGAGCTGTGGCAAAGCTCGGTTGAACTTTCAAGGCCAACTCTAGATATTCTTTCGCTTGCTCTAAGTTGCCTGTTTGAGCTTCTAAAACCGCGAGGTTGTTATAAGGCTCAGGCAATTCTGGGAACTGTTGAGTGATTTCTAACAAAGTTTTCTTGGCGGGTTCTACTTGCCCCATTTCAATTTGGATGCGGGAGCGCACGAAGCGCAATTGAATATTGCGTGGATTCGTCGTTAACTCTTTATCAATCGCCGCAATGGCGCCAACAAAATTCTTATTGGTGATCAGTTGATAGATCTCTTGTGGAATGGCATTTTTATTCTTTGGCTCAGGCACACGTTGCAACACAATGAAGGGTGTGGCCAAAGACGGTTGCATCACAGCCGACTGCACGGCACTCGGATTATTTTCAAAGGGTGAGGGATCCGATTTGGCGGCAATGTCTGAGCG
>CAYVBV010000047.1:0-13743 GCA_964449745.1 uncultured Polynucleobacter sp.
GTGCTGCTTCTAAATTGCTTGAAGGCAAGCGTGATATTCCTGTGAAATTGTGGGTGGCTCCGCCAACCAAGATGGATGCGAAGCAGTTGACTGAAGAAGGTCACTATGGTGTCTTGGGTGGTGCCGGTGCTCGTATGGAAATGCCGGGCTGTTCACTCTGTATGGGTAACCAAGCGCAAGTTCGTGAAGGCGCAACAGTGATGTCAACTTCAACGCGTAACTTCCCGAACCGTCTAGGTAAAAACACATTTGTTTACTTGGGTTCAGCTGAGTTGGCTTCTATTTGTTCTAAGTTGGGTCGTATTCCAACGAAGGAAGAATACATGGCTGACATTGGCGTGATCAACGCAAGCAGTGCTGAAATTTACCAATACATGAACTTTGACCAAATCAAAGATTTCAGTGATGTGGCTAAAACAGTGACAGCTTAATCAAGCCTAGAGTCTGACCAAAAGAGCTTCCTGCGGGAAGCTCTTTTTCTTTTCGCTGAAAATTTATTCACAAGCAGTTATCCTAGAGTCAACTGTGAATCTTAAAAAGTATGCAAAGCATGTTCCAATTTTCTGATTTAGCCATTCCAGTGGTACAAGCGCCCATGGCCGGTGGAGTAAATACCCCTCAGTTGGCTGCTGCCGTTGCCAATGCGGGTGGGTTGGGCAGCTTTGGTTTTGCTTATTCCAGTCCAGAAAAAATTGATGCTGATTTAAAAGCCACGACGGCCTTAATCCATCCGTCCTACGCCAAGCGCATCAATGCCAATTTTTTTGTTTTTCAAGAACCGCAGATGCCCAGTCTTGATGTGCAACATCAGGCTTTGAATGATTTAAAAAATGCCACCTCCAAGCATGCCATTTCTATCGATTTACCCAAGCCCCCATACATTCCAAATCTGGAAGCGATGTTGGAGCCGATTTGGATTAATCGCCCAGATGTTCTGACTTTTCATTTTGGGCTACCCAAACAGGAGTTCATCGATCGTGCAAAATCATTGGGCATTGCTGTGGGAGTGACCGCCACCTGTCTGAGCGAGGCACTCAAGATTCAAGCTGCAGGAGCTGATTTCATCGTGGCTCAGGGCATTGAAGCAGGTGGGCATCGGGGTATTTTTGATCCTGAGCAGACTGATCAGCAATTATCCGTGGCAGACTTGCTCAAAGCATTGCGTGCTCATGTCTCAATACCCATCGTAGCCGCCGGAGGCATCATGAGCGGCCATGACATCCATCATGTGTTGGAGCTAGGTGCAGTGGCAGCACAAATGGGAACCGCCTTTTTGGTGGTAACAGAATCTGGCGCCAGCTCAGCACATCGTCGGTATATCCAGAATCACCATGAGCGTGGTGCGCAGTTCACAAAAGCTTTTTCAGGTCGTCCTGCGCAAGGCATTTTGAATCAATACATGATGGATATGAAAGATAAAAATTATTTGCCATTTCCAGTTCAAAACCTTCTGACTGCTCCCATGAGGAAGTGGGCAGGAGAGCAAGACAATGGTGAGTATCAAAGTTTATGGGCAGGCACTGCGTATGCCAAGGCGCGAGCCATGTCCACGCAAGCATTAATGCAAACCTTGCAGGCTGAATTGATGTCTTTACAGAAGGCCTCATAAAAATTTCATGAATATTTCTACTTATCAACAATTGTTAGAAAACTGGCAAGCCAGTCGCTTGGACAGTTCTCTTTTGATTCAAGAATTCAGGGATTTGGTGACTCTGATGCGCTTGCCAGAAAAATACTCGGATGCGCTTGACAGTGTTTTATCTCGTATTGAATCGTCGTCTTTATTCACCGAGGAGAGTTGCTCATTCAGTAAAAAAGATTTGGCTCATGCCCTGAATGTTTGGTTGAGTAAAGCGTTCGAATATCACGCAAAGGATTCATGATGCATCGCTTGAGTTCAATGAACTGGTTCACTTCTTTTGTGGTGACTATGCTTCTTATGTCGCCCAATGTCAGTAGGGCTTTGGAGTTTTCAGATTTGGCCAATGAAGGTGAAATCAAATACCTAAAACAGCGCCCCGATCCAGGTGCTTATCGTTATGAGTCGCGCGTCAAAATTACGCCGCAAAGTTTGGACAATGGCGTGGTGAGCATTGCCACTTGCCATCATCAACTCGACCCCATCAGAAAAGTAGTGATTGTTTTTAATGAAGAAAGAATTCGCAGTATTGCAGTCAAAAGCTTAAACAACATGGCCTCTGCTGAAGTGAAAAATAACCGCGTCACTCTGACTGATGTGGAGCGTGGGGCTTCAATCTGTATTGATTTGGAATCGCGTGCTTTGGATCAAGTCTCTCAAAATGAATTCAAATTAAACGCTGGCCCTTTGATGCGCAGGTACTTTGATGGTTATTTGCCCATGAGTGCAACTTTGCGCGTGGATTGGCCTAAAAACTTACTGGTAGTCCAAAAAACCAATCCAATGCCTCAAGATGGGGTGCAGGTGTATCAAGGCAATGATGGCCTGCAACTGGAGCTGATCTTTGCCGGAAAAATGACGGCTCAAGTGTTCTTGCAGCGTCAGCAGTAAAGCTGAAAGCTTAATCCGCCAAATCTTATAAACCCAATTCAGCGCTCGCCTGGCGACGCGCATTATTCAGTTTGGTCCAGTGCAAGATTGAAAAGACGAACATGGGGATTACTGATACAAAAATGAGTTTGGGGATGAATGAGGCTGCCCAGCAGCAACCCATGGCAATGCCGTAGTGATAGCCTGTGTCGATGCGTTGATGGAATAAGCGAGCCTGGCTCATGGTTTCGAAGCCTTGTTTAATGGCTTTGAGTAAAAAGAAAAACCAAATCACATTAAAGATTGGAATTAACAGTAACCAGGCCATTCCTGGAGCTTGGGTGCGATAGGCTGGTTCAATCACAGCCAAGGCTTTGCTGATGGCACGGATATAAAAAACAAAGGCCACCAATGGGATGACGATTAAAAATGCCAGTAACAAAATAAACTCCTCGATGCTTTTTTGTAAGAAAATAACACGTATTCTTCACCAGAAACTGATAACCCTTATGTCCATGCTTTTATCTTCTCAAGAAACACAATTGGTGTTGGTTGATTATCAAGCCAAGTTGATGCCTGTGATTCACCAAGGTTCACAAGTCTTGGCCAATGCCGTGCGATTGGCAAAGATTGCCAAGCTCTTGCAGTTGCCCATCATTGGCACTGAACAAAATCCGGAGAAGTTAGGTCCCAATGATGCTGAGTTGAAGTCTCTGTGTCAGAAGACGCTCTCAAAAATGCACTTTGGCGCCTGTGAAGATGGTTTGGTCGAGCTTTTGCGAACTCCCCCCAAGCCTATGGGCAATGCCAGAAGTTTGCCTAAGCACATTCAGCGCAAGCAAGAGGGGGCTGAAGAAAGAAACACCATTGTGATCGCAGGTTGCGAAGCGCATGTCTGCCTCTTGCAAACTGCCTTGGGTCTTTTGGATGAAGAATTTGATGTTTGGGTGGTCACAGATGCTTGCAGTTCTCGGACCGAAGCTAACCGTGATGCAGCCTTTGATCGCTTGGCGGGCAATGGTGCTGAATTAGTGACCACCGAGATGGTTGTATTTGAATTGTTGCAATCTTGCGAACACCCTCATTTTAAAGAGGGTCTCGCATTGATTAAGTAAGTCAAGCCATCTCGCAAGCTTGGAGAAATTCCAGAATTACTTTTCTGGATTTTCATCCATTTTCTTCAGTAAGACTTTGACTGCAATAAAACCAGTCACAATCATGGCCATGATGACCAGTAAGCTTAATTGACCTGCAAAAGATCCGAATAATTCACCCAACATACTTCACCCCTTTGAACTCATTGATACTTGTTTAAACCAAGTTCACTTTAGGCTGACTCAGTATTCATTGCTTTGATATATCTCAAAAATAGCTCAAGAAAAATTAACTTTCTGACTTAGAAATGCTTTTTGAGAGCAATAAGAGGTCATCTGGGTAGAGCCAACGCCATTCACCCTCGGCCAAATCCGTTGGCAGCTTATAGTCTCCGATGGTGATGCGATGCAGACCTGCCACATGATTGCCAACTGCCGCCATCATGCGTTTGACTTGATGGTAGCGACCCTCAACAATGGTCATGTGCAAGACTTTTTCAGAGATTTGCTCGCAGGCTGTGGCAAAACAAGGCTTGGGGTCATCATCTAAAACAACTCCATTGAGTAAATGTTGAAGTTGAGATTCTTTCAAATCTTCAGCGGCGGTGATTCGATAGATTTTGCCGATGTTTTTCTTCGGGCTGGTCATTTTGTGGATGAACTGTCCATCATCAGACATCAAGATCAAGCCTGTGGTGTCATGGTCTAAGCGACCCACACATTGAATGCCCCTTTCAATGAGAGGTTGGGGCAATAGGCCGTAAATGCTGGGATGGTGACTGGTTTTGTGGGAGCACTCATAGCCTGTAGGCTTATGAAAAGCCACATAGGCCTTTTCGTGGTATTCCCAAACCTCGCCGTCGACCTCTAATTGAAGTCCCTGAGGATCCATTTTCTCATCAGGATCTTCGGCCAAAACACCGTTGATTTTGACCAATTCAGCATAGACCAAATCACTGCAATAGCGACGAGTTCCAAAACCCTGACTAAAGAGAATTTTTTCAAGAGAAAGAGGTTTTGCCATGCTTTAAGAAGAATACCTATAATGAAGAAAATACAAATGTTACAGGGTATTGGGGTTTGATCCCCGTTTCCGAAGGAGATGATTGTGCCAGTGATTACCAATATTGAAGATTTGCGCATTTTGCACAAAAAACGCACGCCCAAGATGTTCTATGACTATGCGGATTCTGGCTCTTGGACCGAATCGACTTATCGTTCCAACGAATCTGATTTTCAAAAAATCAAGCTGCGTCAAAAAGTCGCTGTCAATATGGAAAATCGCAGCACCAAAACCAAGATGATTGGTCAAGAAGTGGCTATGCCTGTGGCTTTGGCTCCCACGGGTTTGACTGGTATGCAACATGCCGATGGCGAAATCCTAGCAGCTAAAGCCGCAGAAAAATTTGGTGTGCCATTTTGCTTATCGACCATGAGCATTTGCTCGATTGAGGATGTGGCTGAGAACACCACTGCACCATTTTGGTTTCAGCTCTATGTCATGAAAGACCGTGGTTTCATTGAGCGCTTGATTGATCGTGCCAAAGCTGCGAAATGTTCAGCCCTGGTATTGACCTTGGACTTGCAAATTTTAGGTCAGCGTCACAAAGATTTAAAGAATGGTTTGTCAGCACCACCCAAATTAACTATTCCAAACCTCATTAATATGATGACCAAGCCAAGATGGTGCATGGGCATGTTGGGGACTCATCGTCGCACTTTCAGAAACATCGTGGGACATGCCACGGGTGTGGGCAATATGTCATCCCTGTCATCATGGACTGCCGAGCAATTTGATCCTGCGCTTAATTGGGGCGATGTGGAGTGGATCAAGAATCGCTGGGGTGGCAAATTAATTATTAAAGGCATTTTGGATGAAGGGGATGCCCGTTTGGCGGCTAATTCAGGGGCAGATGCCTTGATTGTCTCCAATCATGGCGGTCGTCAATTGGACGGTGCGGTTTCTAGCATTCAGGCTTTGCCAGGTATTGTCGATGCGGTGGGTAAAGACATTGAAGTTTGGATGGATGGTGGCATTCGTTCAGGTCAAGATGTTCTCAAGGCCTGGGCTTTGGGTGCCAAGGGCACCTTAATTGGTCGACCTTTCCTTTATGGCCTAGGTGCCATGGGTGAAGCAGGTGTGACCAAATGCCTAGAGATCATTCATAAAGAGTTGGACATCACCATGGCGTTTACAGGTCACCGTGATATACAAAATGTCACCAAAGATATTTTGTATCCAGGTACTTTTTAATCACCCATTCAATCTGAAATGAACAGCCTATGAACCCAGGAACACTGAGCGATAGTATTCAGTTGGCAGTGGCCCCCGTTTTTCTTTTGACGGCGGTGGCCGGCATGATTGGTGCTTTAACGCAACGCTTGGCACGTGTGATTGATCGTGCCCGCGTGATTCATAAGGAGCTTTTGCATGAGGGTCTAAAGGATTCCATTCGTGCTTCTTACGATGAAGAACTTCAAAGCATTGCGAAGCGAGGCCGATTCATTAATGTGTCGATGGTATTTCTGGTTCTTTGCGCCATCATGATTGGTTTAACGATTTTGGAATTATTTTTTGCAGAAACCTCCAGTGGCAAATTGATGGTATCCAATTTTGTTCTGTATACCTTTGTAGCGGGGGTGGCTGCATTCATCTTAGCCTTGATTTCATTATTAATTGAGGTGCTGATTGCTTCTTATTCGATTCGCTGGAAGCCACATTCCTAAATCATTTATTTGGAGACTTCATGACCATCTATCAATACAAAGACAAGCGCCCTCAAATTCACGCAAGCGCTTTTGTGGCCAAAGAAGCCACCGTGATTGGCGATGTGATTTTGCAAGAGGATGTGAGTGTTTGGCCTGGCGTGGTGATTCGCGGAGACAACGAACCAATCACGGTGGGTAAAGGCAGTAATGTGCAAGAAGGTACAGTGATGCATACCGATATGGGATGCCCTTTGACCTTGGCTGAGAACGTCACGGTTGGGCATCAAGCCATGTTGCATGGTTGCATCATTGGAGAAAATTCTTTAATTGGTATTCAGGCCGTGGTTCTCAATCGTGCCGTGATTGGTAAAAATTGCTTGGTGGGTGCTGGTTCAGTAGTGACTGAAGGCAAGGTCTTTCCAGATAATTCTCTGATTCTAGGTTCCCCTGCTAAAGTGGTGCGTGAGTTAAGTCCTGAGCAAATTGCTGGTTTAAAAGCCAGCGCAGAAAACTACGTGGCGAAGAAGAATCTTTTCAAAGTCCACTTGGTTGAGATTCCAAGTGCAGAGTCAATAAAAAACTAGAAAAGATTGAGTCAAGCATGATTCCAGGTTTGGTCCAAATATTGTTATGGCAAGGTTTGGGCGAACTTGTATCCCATTTTTTCTTGCCCATCATTCCAGGTCCAGTCTTGGGCTTAGTTTTTCTTTTGGTTTTTCTCATCATCAAAGGCCAGGTGAACCCTTCATTGGCTTTGGTGTCTGACGCTTTCAGCCAACACTTGGGTGTGTTATTCATTCCAGCGGCGGTGGGGGTGATTTTGTTTTTGCCGCAACTCAAAGCGAATGCCCTTGCTGTCATCAGCGCTTTATTGATCAGTGTGGTTTTAACCATTGTGGTTACAGCGATGGTGTTGCGCTTTATTGCCAAAAAGGATGGTCATGAGTCCTGATGGTCTTCAAATAGCTGAGATCTGGGTTTACCTTTCAGGTAGCCCATTATTTGCTTTGATTCTGACCTTGACGGCTTATCAAGTCGGTAGCTTGTTGTATCAAAAAACTGATCGCAACCCCTTGGCCAATCCAGTGGCCATTGCCGTGGTATTGGTGGCCATTGCTTTACACCTCGTAGAGATGCCGTATCAAAAATACTTTGAGGGAGCGCAGTTTGTGCATTTCTTATTGGGAACCGCGACAGTTTCTTTGGCCATTCCGATTTATCGTGGTGTGACTGCCCTTAAAGCCCGTTTGATTCCACTCTTGATTGCTCTGTTGTGCGGTGGTGTGGTGTCGATTGTGAGTGCTGTGGGTGTGGCTACCTTCTTAGGTACTGATAGCGCCATCATTGGGGCGTTTTATCCAAAATCTGTCACTGCACCAATTGCCATGGGTGTGGCTGAGCGTTTGGGCGTATCACCTACCTTGACGGCTGTGTTTGCAGTAGTCACCGGCATCTTGGGGGCGATTTTAGGCAGCCATATTCTGAATCTATTGGGCATGAAAGAGTGGTGGCAACGTGGTTTTGCCATGGGTGTGGCTGCCCACGGCATTGGAACGTCACGTGCTTTTGCCGTGCATCCTGAAGCAGGAACTTACGCCAGTTTAGCCATGGGTTTACATGGCATTCTGGGAGCTTTATTGATTCCGCTACTAAAAAATTTTCTATGAGCGACCTGTAATTCAGATTTGAACTGCATGAACTCACCATCACCGAATTGGTTAACCCGAGAAGATCTATCAGACAACAGCTTCATCATCTCTTTGCATTGTCAGCCTGGAGCCAAGAAAACTGAAGTGCAGGGGGAACATGATGGACGTCTCAAAATCAGATTGGCCGCGCCACCCGTTGAGGGTAAAGCCAATGAAGCCTTAATTCAGTGGTTATCAAAATTTCTTGAGATCAAGCGTACTCAGATTGAACTGCTCGCAGGTGATTTGAGTCGGCTCAAACGCGTGAGAGTCAAAGGGCTCACATGCACTCAGTTGGTCAACCGATTGAAGGCTTAATTCTTTGAATAATCGTTAGATGACTTCTTCTTACCGACTTTGGGTCTAGAAGTTTTGATGCCTGTCCCAGGGCGAGGGGGTAGACCCGTGTGTTGGGTCAAAATTTTGCCCCGAGCAGGTCTTTGCGGCACTGAAAAATCTCTTGGGTTATGAGCCACGGCTGTGGCTGAAGGTTTTCCAAAAGAGGAATTCTTGCGCCGTGGACTTTGGTAGGTGCCATCGGTTTGGGGTTGATAGCTTGGAATCAAATGATGTTTGCCGTTACCAATTAAATCAGCGCGTCCCATTTTCTTCAAAGCTTCTCTCAAGAGAGGCCAGTTATTGGCATCGTGATAGCGTAAGAATGCTTTGTGCAAGCGACGACGTTTTTCACCGCGCACGATATCAACGGTCTCACTTTGGCGCGTGACTTTGCGCAAGGGATTTTTGTTGGTGTGATACATGGCCGTTGCTGTGGCCATGGGGGAGGGATAAAAAGTTTGTACTTGATCAGCTCTGAAGCCATTTTTCTTCAGCCAAATCGCCAGATTCATCATGTCTTCATCACTGGTGCCAGGATGAGCGGCAATGAAATAAGGAATCAAATACTGTTCTTTACCAGCTTCTTTGGAATACCGATCAAACAATTCTTTAAATTTGTCATATGCGCCCATACCAGGTTTCATCATTTTTGATAAAGGACCTTGTTCAGTATGTTCTGGCGCAATTTTCAAATAACCACCCACGTGGTGAGTCACTAATTCTTTGATGTAGGCGGGAGCTTTGACTGCCAAGTCATAGCGTAGACCAGAGCCAATCAAAATTTTCTTGATGCCCGGTAAAGAGCGGGCACGACGATAGAGCTGAATCAGTGGTGTGTGATCAGTATTGAGGTTGGGGCAAATGTCGGGGTAAACGCATGAGGGCTTACGGCAATGCGCCTCAATTTCTTTAGATTTGCAAGCAATGCGATACATGTTCGCAGTGGGTCCACCCAAATCAGAGATGATGCCGGTGAAGCCGGGCACTTTGTCACGAATGTCTTCGATTTCTTTGATGATGGAATTAGACGAACGATTCTGAATGATGCGACCTTCATGCTCCGTGATTGAGCAGAAGGTACAACCCCCAAAGCAACCCCGCATGATGTTCACAGAAAAACGAATCATGTCCCAGGCAGGTATCTTGGCATCTCCATACGATGGATGCGGTGCTCTGGCGTAGGGCAAATCAAACACCATGTCCATCTCTTCGGTTGTCAATGGCACAGCGGGAGGGTTAAGCCATACGTCACGCACAGAAGCACCTTCGCCATGTTGTTGAACCAAAGCGCGAGCGTTGCCTGGATTGGTTTCTAAATGCAATACGCGGTTGGCGTGTGCATACAAAACAGGATCTCGTTTGACTGCTTCGTAGCTAGGTAAACGAATCACTGTGGTGTCGCGCTCTAAGCGTTTCTTGGCACTAGGTACAACTGTGATGGTTTGAGCCACTGGTTCATCACCATTTGAAGAAGCTACAGCTTCGGCATCTAAGGTGCCGTCTGTTTTTTTGCAACTGCTACCCTGATTTTTTGCCTGTTCATCTGGCGTTAAATAGGGGTTGATGGGTGCATCAATCACGCCTGGTACATCAACGGTACTTGAGTCAATTTCGGTAAAACCAGGAGCAGGGTGACGTCTCACAAAGGCTGTGGCACGGATGTCATTGATTTCGCCAATTTTTTCACCCTTGGCCAAGCGATGAGCAATTTCTACAACGGCTCGTTCAGCGTTGCCGTAAAGCAAGATATCTGCTTTGGCATCAATCAAAATCGAGCGACGAACTTTGTCTTGCCAGTAATCGTAGTGTGCAATGCGGCGCAAAGAAGCTTCGATGCCCCCCATGACGATAGGGGTATCAGCATAAGCTTCGCGACAACGTTGTGCATAAACCAATGAGCAACGATCGGGACGTTTGCCACCAACGCCACCAGGAGTGTAAGCGTCATCACTGCGAACTTTTCGATCGGCCGTATAACGATTGATCATTGAGTCCATGTTGCCAGCTGCAACGCCAAAAAATAAATTAGGTTTACCTAAGACCTTAAAAGGATCTGCCGATTGCCAGTCGGGTTGAGCAATGATGCCCACTCGAAAGCCCTGGGCTTCAAGGAGGCGGCCGATGATGGCCATACCAAAACTGGGGTGATCAACATAGGCATCGCCAGTCACAATAATGATGTCGCAACTATCCCAGCCGAGCTGATCCATCTCTTGACGACTCATCGGCAAGAAGGGGGCTGTACCAAAACATTCTGCCCAATACTTTGGATAAGAATCCAGTCTTGGGGAGCTTGGTATCAGTAAGGGATTGAATGGTGCGTTCACGGGCTGTATTTTAGGCTTTTATAGGACTTTCTGCTCGTTTAAACTGAGGGCTCATTTGGTCTAAGACAATCAAAACAAACCTACTGCTGCCCTGAACTGATTTCATGCAACGCTCATTTCTTCTCACCTCGCTCCTGATAGCAGGCATGGGCTCTGTCTTATTTTCAGCCAAGGCCATCGTGGTCAAACTTTGCTACCAATATGGAGTGGATTCGGCGACGGTCTTGGCTTTACGCATGCTGTTTTCCCTGCCATTCTTTTGGTTGGCGGTGTGGTGGTCATCGATGTACAAACCCTCTGTGAAGATTTCTCATCGGGACAAGCTCACCATCGTCTTTTTAGGTTTTGTGGGTTATTACTTATCGAGCTATTTAGATTTCCTTGGTTTGCAATACATCACGGTGGGTTTAGAGAGAATCATTCTCTACCTCAATCCAACCATCGTTTTATTGATTTCAATGTTCTTTTTAAAGAAAAAGATTCATGTACAGCAATGGTTGGCGTTGATACTGGCCTATGCAGGTGTGATTGTGGTTTTCTCACACGATATTCAGCTGCTTGGCCCATCGATTGCTTGGGGCGGTTTATTGGTGTTTCTCAGCGCGATTTCTTATGCAATTTATTTGATTTACGCAGGAGAGATTGTGAGTCGCGTGGGCAGTATTCGCTTGGTGGCTTATGCCAGCGCATCGTCGACATTTTTTAGTACCTTACAAGTGTTGATCCTGCACCCCAATACCTTATTCAATCAAGCCAAGGAAGTCTATCAACTGAGTATTTTTAATGCAGCATTTTGTACTTTCATGCCGATGTTATTGGTCATGATTGCTGTGAATCGAGTGGGTTCTGGACTGACAGCGCAGGCGGGCATGCTGGGGCCGATTGCCACAATTTTCTTAGGTTGGTATTTCTTGGGTGAGAGCGTGACTGTGGTTCAAGTGATGGGTATGAGCATTGTTTTGGCAGGTGTGGCCATTTTGGCCACCATGCAAGCCCAAAAAAATCAGCCTCGTCCTGAGTTGGCCGAGGCTGAATGATTTATCTGTAGAAAATGCCTATGCAGTCACCGAAGGATTAAGGCTGTAAGTTCCAGTGATGCTGGCTTGGTCAATAATGAAGGGTTTGATGGCTTGCAGCGCTTCATTCCCCGTGAATGGGCCAGATAAAGGAATGCTAGGAACATTCAAGGCATAAATTGTAAAAACATAATGATGCAAAAGAGCATCATTCCATGGAGGGCATGGACCATCGTAGCCAAAGTAATTGCCTTCCATGTTGGCATCTCCTTTGAACCATGCGGTGTAGTCATTGATGCCAGCAGTACCGACTGGACTTTGTGCAGCAGATTTGCCATGGGCTGTGATGCCATTGCTGTGGCTGCCCGCAGCAATCTCTTGAGTGGTGTTTGGGATGTTAACCAAGACCCAATGATAAAAATCAACCCGTGGTAAAGAAGCGGGAACCACTTTACCTTCTTGGTTCACGTCATCACCTTGGCTAGGTACATCTGGGTCATGACAAATCAGAGCAAAAGATTGTGTCTCAGGAGGAAAGTCAGACCATGCCAAATGAGGATTCTGATTCGAGGATAAAGTGATGTGCGTCTTCGTATCTTGAATTGCAAATGCAAAAGCACCAGGAATGACAGCGTGATTCTGAAAACTTTGACTGGTTATTTT
This sequence comes from uncultured Polynucleobacter sp., assembly GCA_964449745.1. Classification (GTDB taxonomy): domain Bacteria; phylum Pseudomonadota; class Gammaproteobacteria; order Burkholderiales; family Burkholderiaceae; genus Polynucleobacter. The sequence continues at coordinate 12,346 of CAYVBV010000047.1, forward strand.
CATGAGTGTCTCCTCAAAACAATGATTAGATTTTCATCTTACTGGCTTTTTTAGCCCCCACAATACCGATGAGGGCTTGTTTGATTTCTTGAACTTCTTCTTCGCTCAAAGCCCCCATGATTTTGCCCAAGTATTGAATGTGCCGACGAATGCCGCCGTGACTGCGAACTTGTGGAGTCTCTTTGAGCGCGTCTAGCAATCTCTCTGGTAAGGGCATTTGCTTCCATTTGTCAGGAGGCATCTTGCTGATTTCTTCAGCAAGATATTGGCGTGCTTCTAAGCGTCGTTTAATTTCTGATTTACTGGGTTTTTCAGGAATCAAAAATTCATCGGGGGAGTTGGATTGCTTCATAATGGCATTTTCGCAGACTCCTGTGAAAATGCACAGAAAAGTCACTGATTCATGGCCATCAAATCCACAATTTTTAAAGTTAATCTATCCGTCTCAGACATCGATCATAGTTATTACGCAGATCATGCGCTGACCTTGGCTCGCCACCCCAGTGAGACCGATGAGCGCATGATGATGCGTTTATTGGCCTTGTCTTTTAACGCTCATCAACTCAATGACCTTTGCCAAGGCGATGGTCAATTGGTCTTTGGTGCAGGCTTATCGGATCCTGATGAACCTGATGTTTGGTTAAAAGACTTCACGGGTCAAACTCGATTGTGGGTGGAAGTTGGGCAACCCGAAGAAAAGCCTTTGAGTCGTGCTTGTTCTAAAGCTGAAAAAGTGGTGGTGTATGCCTATCATCACGCTGCTGAAGTTTGGTGGAAGGGGATTCAGAACAAATTGAGCCGCATGGATAAGCTATCGGTCTATCGTGTGCCATCTGACCTGTCTCAAGAGTTGGCAGCTTGGGCTGAAAGAAGCATGCAAATTCAAGCCACGATTCAAGATGGTCATTTGATGTTCAGCAGTCATCAGGGCACCATTGAAATCACTTGTGAGCGTTGGAAATAATCGCAAGTTCAGAGCTATACTTCTATCATCATGAAAAAAATCATCGTTTTAAACGGACCAAACCTCAATTTATTGGGTACCCGAGAGCCTGAAAAATATGGTTCCAGTACTTTGGCGGATGTTGAAGCGCTGTGTCGCGAGACGGCCAAGCGTTTGGGTTTTGATGTTGAGTTTTTACAGAGCAACCATGAGGGTCCCTTGATCGACAAGATTCAAGAGGCTGGTTTGGCTCATCGCGCGGGGCAAGTTCAGGGCGTGGTGTTTAATCCAGGCGCCTACACCCATACTTCTGTGGCTTTGCATGATGCGATTGCGGCTGTGAGTGGTTTACCAGTGATTGAAGTACACATTTCTAATGTGCACGCACGCGAAGCCTTTAGGCATCACTCCTACATTTCACCTGTGGCAGCGGGTATTGTGGTGGGCTTCGGTAT
>CAYVBV010000048.1:0-13705 GCA_964449745.1 uncultured Polynucleobacter sp.
AGTGATCTGAAAGCACCTCAACCCAAAGGTGGTCCTCGTAAGAGATCCTTCTGTGCAAGAATGTCTGGTATGAAGAAAAAACTTACCAGCAAGAAGACTGCTAACGATCCCGATAGCAGAATCAATAAGTCCCTCAGAGCGTGGAACTGCTGATGAAATCTTTTAAGAACTTCCTAACCGAAAGCGTCAACATCTCTGGCGACTTTAACGGCAACCTATACATCAACTCCGCAGAATCTCAACAGCAAGTTGAGGAAAAGTATTCTGCTGATATTGAGTGGAATGGTGAGTTGTATCAACTTGAGTTGGTAAAGGAAGGTGAACTTCCCACAAGAAATGAACTGACTGAAATGCTTCAGGCAGATTATCCTGGAGCGATCGTTCAGAGTGTTTATCCTATTGCAAGGATGAGTAACAATCTAAATATTACGAGCAGTAAGAAAGTTACGCACCCTGGTCCTTGGATAGGATAATAAAATGGCAATATGGAATAAGAATACCCAAGATTTCTTAAATCAAGAAAGGTCTCTATTTGAGACCTTTATGATTGCCGACCACTGGGGTGAGCAATCGGATTGGAGACCTCAATTCTCATCAAAGAATAGATTTAAGGTATCTCCATATCAAACTGTTTTCTTCAATACTTTCCAGTATGGTAAAGAAACTGATATTTGGGATGAGGCAATTACAGGCACTGCTTCAGCTACTCATAGCACTCAATTATCAAACGTCATTATGTCGGTTGGTGGCACTGCTGGTGATAAGGTCATCAGACAGACCAAAATGGTAATGTCATATATTCCTGGCAGAGCAGCACAGTGCTCATTTGGTATTCGTTTAGAAACACCAGTAGAAGGTATCCGTAGAAGGTTTGGTGTATTCAACGAAAACGATGGTGTCTTCTTTGAAGATGATGGCACAAACTATTATTGTGTCATTCGTAGTAGTGCATCTGGTAGTTTAGTAGAAAGAAGAATTCCCAGAGAAGATTGGAATGGAGACAAGTTAGATGGGACTGGTCCTAGTCAGATTACAGCCAATCCAACAGCACAACAATTAGTTAATATTGACTATGAGTGGTATGGATCTGGTGATGTAGATTTTAGTTATACGATTGGTGGAGAAACTCACATCATTCATAAATTTACTAATGCCAATGTTATCAATTCTGTTTGGTGCGCTACTCCATTCCTTCCAATTCGTGTCGAGATTGAAAATGTAACTGGCGCTGCTGGCACACATTATGTTTATCAAGGGTCAAATTCCTTCGTTCACGAAGGTGAGCCAGAGAAACTAGGAACACTTGTAAGTCGCAGTAACGCTATTACTGGCACTACGCTGCCATTAGCAAATACATTCTATCCAGTAATTAGTATTAGATTGAAACCAACAGCACTTCAAGCTGTTGCTTTGCCTAGGTCACTTCAAGTAGCAACTAACGATAACACAAATGTGTTTTGGAAATTAGTTCAGAACCCAACTCTTACTGGAGCAGTTTGGACTAATCCTACAGATGACAATATTATTACTCAATATGATATTAGTGCTACTGCGTATACAGGTGGCACTAATATGCTTGGTGGTTTTACGATTGGTGGTGGATCTAATTTAATTGAACTTGATACAAAAGCACATTTACAAATTGGCAGAAGTGCTCTTGGAACTGTCAGTGATATCTATACTCTTGTCTGTGCTTCGCCAAACACCAACAAAGCAGCAGTAGCAGTGTTGAACTGGTTAGAGCAAAGATAATTTAATAATTTCTTCCGATGTCTTATATCAGTCTTAAGAATGTCTCATTTTGGTAAATAGTGATATAATACCTGTAACCGCTGGATACATATGGTGGCGTTTTATCTTACGGTCCTCATCTTTGCTTGCATGGTTTGGTATGCAGGTCTAGAGGGGACTATGCGCGTATTTGCCTACCTAGATTTGCAGGTAAGATATTTGGGCATTCAGGCGCAAATGAAATGGATGGGTTGGAAACTTAAGAGACAACTTATTAAGGATACAACCAATTTCGAGAAGTTTCTTAAGGAGTACCAAAATGAAAGAGATGTCTGACCTTTCTATCGAAAGAAAGGAATGTCCTAAGTGTGGAGCAATTTGGATTAATGGAGAACATTATTGGACTGGCACTGGTAAAAGAGGTAGCGAACTTGACTTGGCAGGACTTGTTTGTAATAAGTTTGGAAATGATACTTGCATCAATCCATGCAAGGGTCAAGAAGGTGGTGTCACTTGGGAAAAGAGACTCAAAGAATTAGAAGAAGATCATCCATGACACATTTACTAGGAAAAGCACTTTTAGTATTAGCAGTACCTTTTGTATTATCTACTCTGTATTTTGGATCCAAAAAAGGAGGATACTATGATACCGATAACTACAAAGGAAATGGAACCGCCCATTAAACAGCGGTTCCATTTTGCTGCATCTTCATTTTCTCGTACATATGGAGTAAATAAAGTAACTGAGGAAATGTTGGATTTTTCACTTAGGTGGGCAGAAACCACAATGCCTGCACCATTAGATTGTCTACATAGTGTAGATAGATACTTTCGACAACTGTGGGAAACGAAGTCGTTTGGAGCGTAATTATACTTCTTTGCTGTGGACTAGCATTTACCATATATTGTATCGTATATATACTCTATATTGCATATAAGGAGATGCAAGATGTCCAAGAGTCCAAACAAGGGCAAGAAAGGTCAGACAAAACAAAATCAGGGCAACGCAACAGCGAAGAAAGCTAAGAATGGGGGTAAGAAAAAGTAATGGGCGCAATGGTCCCCCCTAGCAGAAAATCCTGCTACAACTTTAGAGTCGTAGAGATTGAGAAAGTTCTTGATGGTGATACTATTGATGTGGTAATCGATCTTGGATTTGATCTCTATAAGAAAGAACGTGTACGAGTTGCTGGTGTAGATACCCCAGAGAAACGAACCAAAGATGATGAAGAAAAAGCACTTGGTTATGAAGCAACACATTGGTTGGAAGAAAAACTTAAAGGTGCAATTTCTGGTGATGATGATCTCATTATTAGGACTGAGCTCGTTGGTGGTGTCGGTAAATACGGCAGACTTCTCGGATGGTTATACATTGGAGATGCTGAAGTATCGCTCAATGAACAGATGATTGCCGAAGGTTATGCTTGGGCATATGACGGCGGTACAAAACAAAAGAACTTTGAGGAACTCAGAGAAATTCGTAGAGCACACGGTACATTGGTAGAATAATAATCATGGCAAATGAAGAAGTATATCTTGGTAATCCTAACCTAAAAAAGGCAAACGTTGCTACAAACTTCACACCAGAACAAGTAGAAGAGTTTATCAGATGTAGTCAGGATCCAGTATACTTCATCAAAAAATATATCAAAATTGTTTCTCTGGATAAAGGTCTGATTCCCTTTGAGATGTATCATTTCCAAGAGGAAATGACAATGAAGTTCCATGAGAACAGATTTAATATCGCAAAACTACCACGACAGTCTGGTAAGTCTACCATCGTGACTTCCTATCTGTTGTGGTATGTTATTTTTAATGATAATGTCAACGTAGCGATTCTTGCTAACAAAGCAGCAACCGCTAGGGAGATGTTGCAACGTCTACAACTAAGTTATGAAAACCTCCCCAAATGGATGCAACAAGGCATCAACCAGTGGAACAGAGGTAGTTTGGAACTGGAGAATGGAAGCAAAATCTTGGCTGCTTCTACTTCTGCATCTGCTGTCCGTGGTATGTCCTTTAACGTTATATTTCTGGACGAATTCGCGTTCATTCCGAATCATATTGCTGACCAGTTTTTCAGTTCTGTTTATCCTACTATCTCTTCTGGTAAATCTACCAAGGTTATTATCATCTCTACCCCACACGGGATGAACATGTTTTACAAGCTCTGGCATGATGCAGAGCGAGGTAAGAACGAATACATTACCACAGAAGTTCATTGGTCAGAAGTTCCTGGTCGTGACGCTAAGTGGAAAGAACAAACTATTGCTAACACTTCAGAAGAGCAGTTTAGGGTCGAATTCGAGTGTGAGTTTCTTGGATCAGTTGATACCCTCATTTCTGCTTCTAAGTTGAGAACATTAGTTTATGAAGAACCAATCAAAAGAAATAAGGGTCTTGATATTTACGAAGACCCTATAAAGGAGCACCAATATGTTATTACCGTTGACGTTGCAAGAGGTGTAACTAAAGACTATTCGGCATTTACAATCATTGATACTACAACTATACCATACAAATTAGTTGGAAAGTATAGGAACAATCAGATTAAACCTCTGCTGTTCCCAAATATTATACATGATGTTGCTTGTGCATACAACCATGCATACATTCTTTGTGAGGTAAATGATATTGGTGGACAAGTTGCTGACATTCTCCAGTTTGATCTGGAGTATGACAATATTCTCATGTGTGCAATGAGAGGTCGTGCTGGTCAAGTGCTCGGTCAGGGATTCTCTGGAACCAAAACCCAGCTGGGTGTAAAGATGAGTACAACTGTAAAGAAAACAGGATGCTCTAACCTTAAAGCATTGCTTGAGGATGACAAGTTACTTCTATCTGATTATGACATCATCTCAGAGTTAACTACCTTTATCCAGAAAGGACAAGCGTGGGAAGCGGAGGATGGATGTAATGATGACTTAGCGATGTGTCTAGTAATCTTTGCTTGGTTAGCGTTATCAGATTACTTTAAGGAGTTGCATGATAATGATGTTAGGCAAAGGATGTATCTTGAGCAAAAAGAACAGATCGAAGCAGATATGGCACCATTTGGATTCATTGATAATGGACTAGAAGGTAATAGTTTTGTTGATGATGATGGTCAAGTCTGGCACACTGATGAGTATGGTGACATGGCATACATGTGGGATTACCGTTAATGGATTTTGAGGATGAGTTAGAACTAGAACATTTTCTGTTTGTAGACAGACAGTGTAGAACTTGTCTTAGAACTCTTTCTTTGGTAGATAACTTTTACAAAACTCGGAAGGATAGAGGAACTTATCCTTCAGCATATTCTTATGAGTGTAAGTATTGCACTATCAAAAGAATCAGTAGACAAAGGAAACATCGTAAGTCAAAACCGAATGTCCAAACTGATTATCCTGACTGGTGAGTGCTCACGTCTGGTTTCCCCTCTGAAATAATTCCTTTCTATAAATACCTATAGCATCCGATAAGAATCTATCAGGAGAAAACGCAGATGGCATCCACTCAAATTTCCCCAGGTGTTGTCGTCCTAGAGAGAGACCTTACGAATACAGTTAACGCAACAGTTGATAACGTTGCTGCTATCGTAGGTGCTTTCGAGAAAGGACCCGTAGAGGAAGTAATTCAGGTTTCTAGCGAAAGAGAATTGCTTGACACATTTGGCCGCCCCACAGACGAAAACTACGAATATTGGTTCTGTGCAGCACAGTTCCTCCTTTATGGTGGTTCTGTAAAGATTGTTCGTGCAGACAACTCTTCACTTAAGAATTCTATCGATGCTGTCCAAATCACCCAGACAACGTTCTCTGCAGTTGATACAACTCTGACCGTTGCTTCTGCAACTGGTTTTGATGTTGGCGATCTTCTCCTGATCGACGCCGAGATCCTGCAGGTCACCACAATTGCTGGTCTTGATATTGGGGTTCTTCGTGGACAGCTCAGCACTTCTGCAGTGTCGCACGCTGCTGGTTCCCAGATTACTCTGGTGGAAGCCGCAGGTACTGCAACCACAGTTAACGAAGGTGCTACCTTCACTTCTTCTGACACTCTCCTGACTGTTACTAGCGCACCTACCCTGGGCGTCACTAACAACTCCTACATCAGAATCGACGATGAGATTCTTCAGGTTACTGCTATCGCTGGTAACGATCTGACTGTCACTCGTGGTGCTATTGGCACAACCGCTGCAGCACACACCGATGGTGTTGGTGTTGATCTTCTTTCTGTTGTTGCAAACAAGACAACCATCAATGAAGAGACCACAACTGGTGTTACCGCACCTCTGATCAAGAACCTCGCTGATTACGAAGCAGGCGTTGAGACTGCTGCTAACCAGTGGAAGTGGGCAGCTCGTACTCCTGGTAGGTATGGTAGCAGCCTTCGCGTGGTCATGACCGATGCTGGTCCTGATCAGGTTCTGAATCTGCTCGGTCCTTCCAGCGGTGGTGAATATGAGTTCTCGCCTGGTCTGCAAGTTAATGTTAGCGCAACTAACACCTACGCTCAGGTTTACAACTATAGCGTTATCTTGACATTTGCACCTGGTTCCACTCTGATCGGTGAGTTTGCTGCTGATAACTACTTCACTGCAAACAGCGGTAACGTAACTGGTAGAGTCATTGCATATGATGCATCGACTCGTAAGATGGAAGTTGCAATTGATGCAACCTCTTCTGATTACCTCTCTGCTGGTGACACCGTAACAGAACTGGCAGATAATGGTGGTTCTCCTGGTTCTGCAACTGGTGACCAAGCTGAGATCGTTCATGTTCAGCGCCGTCTGCTTGTTGTTCATCAAGAAGGTTCTACTGAGTTTGTTGCAAACCAGCAGATCAGGGATGACAATTCTGTAGCAATGTACATCATCTCGACTGAGAGTGAGTACGACAATCGCCTCTATGCAAACAACCAGAAGTGGAGCAGCATTGCCCCCCGTCCTGGTACTTCCCCCTGGGCAGCAGAGCGTGGTAGTTACCGCGACATGATGCACATTCTGGTTCTTGATGGTGATGGTGCTCTGACTGGCGTTCCTGGTTCGGTCCTGGAGAAGTTCTTCGATGTTTCTAAAGCAGCAGATGCTAAGTCTCCTCAAGGTGCAAACATCTACTACAAGGATGTCATTAAGAACAACTCCCAGTATCTGTGGTGGGGTGCTCACGAACTGAGCAACATCTTCGATGTTGATCCCAACTCCACTGGTGATGTGGGTGGCATGGTTGCAAACCGTAAGTTTGACCTGTTTAAGAACAACGCACCTATTAAGTCTCTGGATGATCCCCTGGGCGCTAATCCCCTCGCAATCCCCCTGGTCACAACTACCAATTCGGCAACTGTGGTCTACTCCTTGAGAGGTGGTGTTGATGGTTATTCTGTGGAGAAGGACAAGATGTTCGACTCCTACGATCTGTTCAGCGATCCTGAGACCGAAGAAATCGACTACGTTCTCATGGGTCCTGCTCTGGGTAACATCACTGACAGCATCGCTAAGGCACAAAAGGTTATCGATCTGGCATCCAACCGTAAGGATTGTATGGCATTCGTTTCGCCCCCTCGCGATAGAGTGCTCGGCGTTCCTTCTGTTAACGACATCGTTGATCGTGTAGTTGACTTCTTTAAGGTCCTGGCAAGCAGCTCCTACGCTGTGTTTGATAACAACTACAAGTACATCTACGATAAGTACAACGACAAGTATCGCTACATCCCTTGCAACGCTGACGTTGCTGGTCTGGTTCTGAGCTGTGCTCTCAACCAAGAACCCTGGTTCTCACCTGCAGGTTTCAGCAGAGGTCAACTTCGCAATGCTATCAAGCTTGCATACTCGCCTCTGAAGGATCACAGAGATCGTCTCTATGCTGCTCGTGTTAACCCCATTGTAGCATTCCCTGGTCAAGGTATTGTACTGTTCGGTGATAAGACTGGTCTTGGTTACTCTTCTGCATTCGACAGAATCAACGTTCGTCGCCTCTTCCTCGTTATCGAGAAAGCGATTGCAACTGCCGCTAAGACTCAACTGTTCGAGCTGAACGACGAGTTCACCCGTCAAGGATTTAAGAACATGGTCGAGCCCTACATGAGAAGTGTACAGGCACGTCGCGGTGTTCTTGATTATCTGGTGGTTTGTGACGCAAGCAACAACCCCCCTGATGCAATTGACCGTGGTGAGTTCTTCGCTGAGATCTTCGTGAAGCCCACAAGATCCATCAACTTCATCACTCTGCAGTTCACTGCAACTCGTACTGGCGCTTCGTTCGCTGAACTTGTTGGTTGATCATTTCCCGTACTTACTAAAACTCTAGGAGACAATTCCGATGCCAGACATTAACGAAAATACAAGAGTTGCGCCAGGTGCGGTTGAGCGCAAACAGATTAGAACCAACATCATTGACTTCCGCAACAAGATTGGCGAGCTTGCTCGCCCCAACATCTTTGAGGTTGAGATCAACTTCCCCACCCTCATTGAGGGTTCTTCGGGCGGTGGTATCAACAACCAAGAAGATGCACAGGCAGCTGCCGCTGGTCGTCCTCAAGAGTCCAACGTAAAGGCAACTGAACTTTCCTCGTTCCTGGTGAAGGCAGCAAACCTGCCTGCTTCCACCATCGGCGTGATCGAAGTTCCTTTCCGTGGTCGTACTCTGAAGATCGCTGGTGACCGCACATTCGAGCCCTGGACTGTTACCGTCCTCAACGACGAAGGTTTCCGCCTGCGCCGTAAGTTTGAGGCATGGTCGAAAGCAATCCAGTCTCTGCCTGTGAACCTGTCGGATGCATCCAGCATCGCATCCTATCAGTCCCGCGCTATCGTTCGTCAGCAAAACCGTCAAGGTCTGCACACTGCTGCATACACCTTTGAGGGTATCTGGCCCAGCAACATCTCTGCTATTGATCTGGCATGGGATAGCAACGATACTCCCGAAGAGTACACCGTTGAGTTCCAAGTCCAATACTGGCAGCACGCTAACGATACCAACACTGCAAACGCTCAATAATTCAGAGCGTCTAAATAGTAGAGGTAAAACGGGAACCTTTGATGTCTCAACTATTTGGTTATTCTCTTGATAGAAAGAAGGGTCAGGCGACTGGTCCTTCTTTCGTTCGTAAAGACTCAGATGACGCTGCACAACCGATTGCTGCTGGTGGTTATTTTGGTCAATACGTTGAGATGGGTGACGCTGCCAATAAGGCAAGCGAAGCAGATTTGATTGGTAGATATAGAGAGATGTCTCTGCATCCTGAGTGCGATGCAGCAATTAATGATATTGTGAATGAAGCAATTGCTGGTGATCTGAATGATTCTCCCGTTGACATTGATCTTCAGAATCTTAAAGTTTCACAAGCACTCAAGAACAGAATCAGAGAAGAGTTTGAGAACATTCTGATTCTTTTAGACTTTGATAGAAAATCATACGACATCTTCCGTCGTTGGTATATCGACGGTCGTCTTTTCTATCATAAGATGATCGATACTAAGAACCCTTCTGCAGGTATTACAGAACTTAGATATATCGATCCTCGCAAGATCAAAAAGGTTATCGAATACGATAAACCCAAAGATCGTCTCCAACCCATTGATCCCCAAGTCGCGTCGATTGTACCCAAGTCTGTTGAGTATTACATTTACGCACCTAAAGGTCTGAAGGGTTATGAGAACCATGGTGTCAAAATTGCTCCAGATGCTATCTGCTACTGCCATTCTGGTCAGTTGGATATGCAGCGCAATTATGTACTATCTCACCTCCATAAAGCAATTAAGGCAGTCAATCAGCTTCGCATGATTGAGGATTCTCTGGTCATTTATCGTCTATCCAGAGCGCCTGAACGTCGCATCTTCTATATCGATGTGGGTAATCTGCCTAAGCAGAAAGCAGAACAATACCTGCGTGAGGTGATGTCTCGCTATCGTAACAAGTTGGTTTACAACGCTGATACTGGCGAGATTCGTGACGATAAGAAATTTATGTCAATGTTGGAAGACTTCTGGCTTCCTCGCCGCGAGGGAGGGCGCGGGACAGAAATCACTACCCTTCCTGGCGGGCAAAACCTGGGCGAACTGGAAGACGTTAAGTATTTCCAGAAGAAGCTCTACCGAGCACTCAACGTGCCCGAGTCTCGGTTGGAATCTGATAATAGTTTTAACATCGGTCGTAGTGCAGAAATCACTAGGGACGAAGTTAAATTCCAAAAGTTCGTTACTAGACTTCGCAAGAAGTTTAGTGACCTTTTCAGTGATCTACTGAAAACTCAACTGGTCCTCAGAGGTGTTATCACTCTTGAGGATTGGGATGATATCAAAGAACATATTCAGTATAACTTCATTGCTGACAACTATTTCTCCGAAATGAAGGAGAAGGAAGTAATGAACGAGAGACTTGCTCTCCTCGCTCAGATGGATCCTTATGCTGGTAAGTATTTCTCTCTTGAGTATCTTCGCCGCAATGTTTTGCGACAAAGTGATGCAGAGATGAAAGAAATTGATAAGCAGATGGAGCAAGAAATTTCAGCTGGTTTATTGGTATCTCCTGCAGAGATAGCGCAAATGGAAAAAGCGCAGATGGAGATGTCTCTGATGCCTCCAGAACCTGCTCCCGAAGAAGAAGAAGGTATTGATCCCAACGATTACGAAAAGGGAAACTTCTAAATAGTATTATGTAATTCATTTTAATTATGCCATCCCAAGCATCCCTTGACATTGTAAATGCATTGTTCGCAGGTCAAAAAGACGTGTCGGACTACGTTGATGCGAGAATGAAAGAACTTGCATTTGACAGCATCGACGCCATGAAAAAGGACGTAGGTGCAAAACTCTTCGCATCCGAAGAAGATACGGAGGAGGAAACCGAAACCGAAGAACCAGACGAGGAAACTACCGATGAAACTGATAACGGAAACGATTGAGGAAGCCAAGGTAGTTATTACCGAAGGCAAAAACGGTCAGAAGAGAACGTATATTGAGGGCGTTTTCCTTCAGGGCGAAATCACCAATCGCAATGGTCGTATGTACCCAATGACCACGCTTGAGCGTGAAGTTCAGAAGTACAACGAAAATTACGTTGCTAAAGGTCGCGCTGTTGGTGAACTGGGTCACCCCGAAGGTCCCACCATCAATCTCGATCGCGTATCTCACCTTATCACTTCTCTGCAGAGAGAAGGTAATAACTTTGTTGGTAAAGCAAGAATCCTCGATACCCCTATGGGTCGTGTCGCTAAAGAACTCCTAGATGAGGGAGTAAAACTTGGCGTATCGTCTAGAGGTCTTGGTTCTATCCGCGAACAGAATGGTGTAAAGGTAGTTGCAGATGATTTCATGCTTGCAACTGCTGCAGATATTGTAGCAGATCCTTCAGCACCTGATGCATTCGTGAATGGCATTATGGAAGGTAAGGAGTGGGTCTGGAATAATGGCGCAATCTCTGAACAGAAACTTGAGCATATCAAGACACGAATCAACAACGCTAGCAGAATGCAACTTGAGGAGAGGAAAATTTCCGCGTTTCACGAGTTCCTGCAAAGTTTGTAAAATATAAATAACTATAGCAAATCACCTATTTGTACTACCCACGGAGAACAAAATGTCCAAGGAAATTGAGAATCTGGAAGAATCGAGCGTAACCGCTGGCGCAAAATCTGCTGACCCCCAGAAGAAACTGGAGAATGATGGCAGTTCCTTGGGCGGCGTACAAGACCTCGGTGGTCCTACCCCCCAGAATAGCAAGCCCGACGACGAGAGCAACAAGTATAAGGTAGTTGCTGGTGGCAGTGCAACTGCACCCACAACCAAGCCTTCTGATGCTTCTTCTTCGCAAGGCGCTTCTATCAAAAAGGAAGAGACCGAAGAGGGTGATGAGGTGATTGCTGAAGAGGAAGAGACCGAAGTTCTCCATGTGGATCTCTCCGCAGATGTTGCTGCACTGACTGAAGGTGAGGATCTTAGCGAAGAGTTTAAGCAAAAGGCAGCAACCATTTTTGAGGCAGCAGTTATTACTCGCCTCAATGAGGAACTGGAGCGTCTTCATGAAGATTACGCAAAAGTTCTGGAAGAAGAAATTGAGACCGTCAAGAGCGAATTGGCAGAGCACGTTGATGAGTATCTGACCTATGCTGTTCAGCGTTGGGCAAAAGATAACGAGCTCGCTATTGAGCATGGCATCAAGACTGAGATGGCTGAGTCTGTGCTGACTGGTCTCAAGCAAGTTTTCGCAGAGAACTATATTGATATCTCTGACGAGAAAGTTGATCTGGTTGATGAGATGATGGATCAACTCGACACTATGGAAACAAAACTCAACGAACAAATCGAAGAGAACGTCGAACTCAATCGTGAGATCGGCGGTTATATCAAGAATGGGATTGTGAACGAAATTAGCGAAGGTTTGTCGCTGACCCAAAAGGAAAAGCTGGCAGCACTCGCTGAGGCAGTTGAGTTCGATGATGAAGATACCTTCCGCGAGAAGGTGGCGACTCTTCGTGAGTCGTATTTCAGCACCAAACCCGAAGTCACTACTGTGACTGAGGATGTGGAAGTTGAGAACGAGAACGTAAGCGGTCCTATGAGCGCATATGTTCAGGCACTTTCCCGCTGGGCAAAGTGAGATTAACGTATAACCCTACTAATCCTAAAGGAGACAAAGCAAATGTTTAATTCAGAGCATTTGCAGGAAAAGTGGGCACCCATTCTGGAACATTCCGAACTGAACAACATTTCGGATAAGTATAGAAAGGCTGTCACCTCTATCCTGCTTGAGAACCAAGAGAAGTTCCTCGCTGAAGAGCGTGGTATCCTCCACGAAGCATCACCTACAATGTCTGCTGGCACAGGTGGCTTCTCCAACACTGGCACTGGTGCTGTTGCAACTGGTCCTGTTGCTGGTTTCGACCCCGTGCTGATCTCGCTGATTCGCCGTTCGATGCCTAAGCTGATTGCTTATGACATCGCTGGTGTTCAGCCCATGACTGGTCCTACTGGTCTGATCTTCGCAATGCGTTCGCGCTATGGTACTGATCGTACTGGTGCTAGCGAAGCATTCTTTAACGAAGCAAACTCTGAGTTCTCTTCTGAGAACGCAGCAAACAGCCTCAGCGGCTCCAACACTCAGACAGGTAGCAACCCTGGTCTTCTGAACGACAGTGGCACTTACACCATTGGCGGTCAGGGCATGACCACTGCACAGTCTGAAGCACTGGGCGATGGTCCTAGTAACACTTTCGCTGAGATGAACTTCTCGATCGAGAAGGTCACCGTGACTGCTAAGTCCCGTGCTCTGAAGGCAGAATACTCGCTGGAACTGGCACAAGACCTCAAGGCAGTTCATGGTCTGGACGCTGAGAGCGAGCTTGCAAACATCCTCAGCACCGAAGTGCTGGCAGAGATCAACCGTGAGGTTGTTCGTACCGTTTACAACATCGCTCGTCCTGGCGCTCAGAACAACACTGCTAACCCTGGTATCTTCGACCTCGACGTTGACTCCAACGGTCGTTGGTCTGTTGAGAAGTTTAAGGGTCTTCTGTTCCAAATCGAGCGCGATCTGAACGCAATCGGTCATGAGACTCGTCGTGGAAAGGGTAACATCCTGATCTGCTCTGCTGACGTTGCTTCGGCACTGTCGATGGCAGGCGTTCTGGACTACACCCCCGCTCTGAGCGGCAACGCACAACTGAATGGCGATGACAACAGCAGCACCCTCGCAGGTACTCTGAACGGTCGCGTCAAGGTGTATGTGGATCCCTATTCGGCAAACGTAAGTGATCGTCACTTCTACGTTGCTGGTTACAAGGGTAGCAGCGCATATGACGCTGGTCTCTTCTACTGCCCCTATGTGCCCCTGCAGATGGTTCGTGCCGTTGGTCAGGACACCTTCCAGCCCAAGATCGGCTTTAAGACTCGCTACGGCATGGTTGCTAACCCCTTCGCAGAAGGTACTGCACAAGGTCAAGGCGCTCTTAACGCTAACGCAAACCGCTACTATCGTCGCGTGCTTGTTGACAA
>CAYVBV010000049.1:0-13625 GCA_964449745.1 uncultured Polynucleobacter sp.
TTTTTGATAAGTAGTAGTATAGACTTTTGGAGCTAGCCAACCATGTTTAAAATTGAACAAAAATTTCGTGCCACTTACACCGGTGAAGAAGTCACGACACAAATGACAGTATCCGGTAACGATCAACAATATGAGCGCGAGTGGGTGCCTAACAATGTATTCAACAACCACTTGACAAGCCAAGCCATTGTGCTGGGTGGTGGACAAATCAGAAAAGACTTTGATCTTCGTTTAATCAAGGACCACAAAGGTGGTATTTTTGGTTCCAGCAAGCTGCAGACCTATGGTTGCAACGACATCTACAAAGACATCGAAGTAGACTTCCTGGTAGTAGTTGGACGCGAAAATGCACAGCAAGTTGCTGCCAGCGGTTACTGCAAGAATCACATCGTTTACACCAATGCCGGTAACGTCTTAGACTATCCTGGCAAGTTCTATCTGGTTCCACAGGATCCCGCCTGGAACGCAGGTGCCATCGCTGCTTACATGGCCTGCTTTGACGGACATGACAAGATCTTTTTGTTGGGTTGCGAACCTGATCCCGAGCGTCCATTCTGGGCCAAGTCCATGAAAATCGTCATGGACACATACCCCGAGGTAGACTTTGTATTAGTACAAGGATTCAGCCCTGATGGTTTTGTTCCTGAAGAGTGGAAATCAAACTTGAATTTCCGCACTGTTTCCATGCGCGAATTTGTCTTGGAAGCCGACATCGGTTAAGATAGATTCCATAGTGGCTATTTTCTTAGTCACTTCTTTGAATTTGAAACTACGCCACACCCCCGGATGCAAAGGCCGGGGGTGATCTTTTAAGTACACCCAGCAATATCCTCTATGCTCACTGTTTAGATTGGGCACAAATTCTTCGTCTACCACGATCATGAATGTATGGAAAAAGAAACGCCCGTTGTCACTGGTGAATTTTTCCACAGGAACAATCTTGGCATAGTCAATGCTGCCAATTTCTTCCCGGATTTCTCTGTGTAGGCCGTCGATGATTGTTTCGTTGGCTTCGACCTTGCCGCCGACTATGCCCCACGAACCTGAGTACTTTGATTGATTTCTCAACAAGAAAAGATATCTGCGTGTGGTGCGGCAAAAAATCAATGCACCACAGCTTTCTACAATACGATGCTCCATTGACCTTCCTGATAGATGCCTTCAACGCTCTTGGACCACTGGCCATCATTCCAGCGATATTGTGTCAATGTATTTAGGTTGGTCACATAATGTGTGGTTGATTTTTTAGTTTCGCTATCAAATACCACTCTCCAAGACTCGCCATCCCACTCAATGATGTCGTTGGCATTGGCTTGTAGATCTCCCCATGCCTCAGCAGGATATGTGTTGTCAACGTCTCCGATGCCTTTGAGTAAAAGATAGCGCACAGGCTGACCTGACCTAGCAACACCTCGACTCCAACCCGGATCGTAGGTATTGTCGTCGGTGCGATACAATAAATCCAGCACATTGTTCTTTGTGGGATCAATGATGGCATCTATGCCACCGGAGATAGTGTCGGCGGGCATGGTGTCAATGTCGGGAGTAAACATCAGTGTGGTGTTGTCGCTGGGATGATAGGCTACTCGTCCCACTATTTCTATGCCTTCGTTTTCTACATAAAGGCGGACTTCGGATATACCATTGGTCAGCACGCCGTAGACATCAATCAATGACTTCCAACTGTTGCGACTGGTGGGTTCCTGATCAACTACTAGATCTGATGCTTTCATCAACACCAAAGAACCGTTGATGTAAAGTAGATTATAACCGTAAGGTGTTATGATCTTTCTTGTGAGATAACTGCTGTCGTCAAATATGGTCTTGCTGATATCGCCATTGGCGTCGTAGACACTTTGTATCACGCGATGTATAACACCCATGCGCTTGACTCGTGCTGGACTGGAAATCCAAATTGGTAAATCAAATGTCAACGTGGCAATGGATATCATCTCATCGGCGCCCGATGGCACTGATCGCGAATCCCAAACTGTGCCTTTGAGGAACACAGCACTGAGGCTGGTCCAGTCGATGTAGTTGTCGGTGTTTTGTATCTCGAGCGCAGGGTTAAACAATCCTGCGATCTGCTCGATGATCTGTAGTTTCTGTTCGGTGTTGGATGTCCATATATCAAGTTTGAGTCCCAAGCGATAAGGAACTGGCATGAGACGATCTATGGAAAATGCTTCTGTTTGTTGACCAGTGGTATTGCCAGTGATGGGATCAATGCGCTGTTCGCGCACATTGATGGTGCTGACATGCGTGGGACTTTGTACTCGTTCGCGGTCGTAATCTAGACTGGAAATATAAACAGCCATGGCCGGTACTGTGGGCAAAGCATTCTCAGAGTTGCCTCTGAGTATCTGTGCGGCTTGGCGACTTTGGTCTCCGTAGATCACTGGCACACGTTGTAGAGCCGCAACACCGTCGCGGTCCTTGCCAAACTCCACTTGGAAGTTGGACACCAGTCTAATGAATTGAGTTACAAAACGGCGAATTTGGCCGTCGTAGAAAAATTGTTGCATCAGTTATCGGCCCTTGGCGAAAGTATTTTACTGAGATTCTGTAAAGTGGATTCCTCGTTGCCGTCGGTTCTTGTGAAGGTGGATTCGTCATTGACGAACAGTGATCGCTGTGTGCGATTTTCATCTCCGGGGGTCAGTGACGTGCGTGTGGAATCTTCGATCTTGACCCAGCGTTTGCCGTCGAACCGGAAAAGACGATTGGGCAAGTAATCGAGCCTCAAGAAATAATCACCAATGTTGGCATTGTCGGGGAAGGAAATACCAGTACCCACTGGGAGTCCGTTGGGAGCCAAACCGTCGCCGGTGAGATAACCCACTGGCTTTCCGGTGGGTGTCAAACGACCTTCGTCGGCAGTGAGTGCATCGTTGGCATCCAACGCGACATTGTCGGCAGTGACACCATTGGGTGCGCCCGGCAATGCATTGGGGTCTCTGGTTCCTGAATAAAGTAAACTGGTGTCGTAGCCCGAAGCAGGAACGTCTTGTTCGGCTTGCGCGATCACAGCATCGTTGATGTCTTCGTATTTCTTAAAAGTACTGAGTATGTCAACAATGGGTGTATTGGTTTCGCCGGCTTTGATCTTTGTGAGTATGTCTTTGTACTCTTGGCTGTCCACTAGCGGATTGAGTTTCACACGCCATAGATGTGGCCACCAAGTGGGAGTGAAACCTTCGGCAGCAAAACTGGCATCTCCCACCACATAGTATCTTTTTAGTGCAGCAGGAACATCGTCGTCCAGGGGATGATCGTCACGTAGGTGCATGAACTCAAGCACGTCACCGGCTATGAGTTTGCGACCCAGAATTTCAATCATGTCGTTGTAGTGGAACACCATGAATGTGGTACCGGCACTGAGGAAAATACCAAATTGGCTGAGGTCAAAGTCTTGGTCACCGCGATTGTAGATACCACGCATGGTATAGACATCGGAGTCGTACTTGCGGTCACGGTTTTCTACGAACAGCAAGTCCTGGATGTTCTGCTCACTTTGGTTGGTGTAGGCGGGCTTGGTGGCATCGCCGGTGTCGCCTTGATCGATTGGGCCCAGGTATTTGTGGACATTGATGCCGGTACCGCCAACGGTGAACATCTCGTGGATACGTCGATCCATGAACTTGTAATCGTTAGTCTTTTTACCGTCTTTCCAAAGGCTTAATCTGGGCATTTCGAATCCTCTTATCTAGTATTTAGCGATTTGGTGTTTGTGGCAAAATGCTATATACTGTCAGCATGCCCGAAGAACTGCGTCAACAAGCCAACCAAATTTGGATACAGATATCCGGAATCAAGAGTCCAAAAATACGTCAAGATCTGGAAAAAATGCACCGTAATCTGGAGATCTTGTTGTCTGAATTGAGCCAAGAGAGCGTGAATTGTCGACGCTTGCACCGGGACACACCAAAGTACCAAGAACTTTACATCCAAATCAAAGATAGAATGACACAGATTGAGCAGTACATAACTTTGGGCCTACTGTCCATTGACCAATAACACAAACCCGCGTATACTACACAGATATTCGATCACAAGGAATACATCATGGCCACTGTAAAACTCAACGGAAAAACCATCAAAGCCAAAGTCAAGGCCACACGGAATCCACTTTTCGCCGACGAAAAGTACACCGGCGGAGAGCCCGAGTGGGACACCGAAAAAGCCATGTCCATGACCGACGAGGAGTACACTCGATACCTGAGCCGTTCGATGTTCTACTACAATTATTTCTATTCGGTCAAGGAACTCCGCAAGTATGTGAACGAATTTGTCAAGACCACTGATTTGGTATCCAAAGAAGTGGCCAGGTTGTATCTAAAGTCTGCCGACAAGCACACACCCATGACGCTGTGTAGTCTGGTCAAGGCACATCATCAAGGCATGCCCTTGCGGCCAATGGTCACAGAAAAGATAACGAAGTGGGTCAACGAAGCAGCCGCCAAGGCCGATGATTCCGAAGAAGTCGTGGTTGAGCCCGGTAAAACCAAAGCCCCGGAGCCTTATCGTCCCACCATCCAGGATCGTCTCAATGAGAAACTCGCAGAAGTCTTGGGCGAGATGGAAGGATGGGTCGACGAAGTCTATGACAATGTCAAAACTGATCACAAAGCCTATGACTTCTTGACCACACAGAAGGTACCGCAAGCCCAAATTGGCAAAGTGCGAGTGGTGTTCCAAGAAAAACTCGAAGAACTCACGTTGGCCAAAAGCGGCGAAGATGCACAACTCAAAGAAGGCTACAGTCATCTGAAGACCGCTGACTACAAACGCATCATGGGTTGGTTGGACCGTATCCTTGCTGACATTGACAGTTTTGAAAAAGTCAAAAAGACCCAGCGCAAAGCCCGTGTCAAGAAAGCACCCAGCAAAGAAAAAGTGGTGGCCAAACTCAAGTACCTCAAAGAGGACAAGGCACTCAAACTGGTGTCTGTGTCTCCCGCAGACATTATTGGCGCACAAGAACTGTGGGTCTACAATGTCAAAACACGCAAACTAGGCAAGTATGTGGCTGCACAGTATCAGGAACTTGGGGTCAAAGGCACATCCATCACGGGCTATGATGAAAGCAAGAGCGTGAGCAAGACACTACGCAAACCCGAGGAAAAACTGCGGGAATTTGGCAAAGCCAGCAAGGTACAACTGCGCAAGTTCTTGGAAGAGATCCGTGCCACCGAAGCCCGACTCAACGGGCGCATCAACGCCGATATCCTGCTACTCAAAGTCCAGTAAGGCCATAAATACTGTGTAATAGGACACAGATATATGGCGACCCAAAAAACAGGACTCAGCAACGAAGGTGCATTGATCACAGATAACCTCTATGATCCAGTGACCGGCACAGGCGCCGGGCAGATTGCACTTGACGAAAGCCAACTCGCAGTGGTTGAATCCAAGCGAGCCGAGATCACGGATTATATTCGTCTGAGACTTGCTGATCAGATCGTAGATGTAGAACTCGATCCCGAGCACTACAACTTGGCCATCAATCAAGCCATGATCAAGTATCGTCAACGTGCCTCTAACAGCCAAGAAGAAAGTTATGCATTCTTGGAACTGCTTCCCGAAACACAGGAATACATACTTCCCAGAGAAGTAATGACTGTGCGCCAAATCCAGCGCCGCGGCATTGGCTCCGTGACCGGAAACACCGCCACTCAGTTTGAACCCTTTGCGGCCGGATACATGAATACCTACATGCTGGTGGCCGGACGAGTAGGCGGCCTACTCAGTTATGAATTGTTTGCTGACTATCAGAAGTTGGCCATGAAGATGTTCGGTGGTAATATGCAATTTACATTCAACCCTGCCACCAAGAAACTCACTGTGATCCGTAAACTGCCCGAAGGGTCAGGTCCCGAGACTGTGATGTTATGGATCTACAATCACAAGCCCGACATTGTGCTACTGAACGATCACATGATCTTTCCATGGCTCCAAGACTATGCCTACAGTTTCGCCAAGCGTATCGTGGGCGAAGCACGTGAGAAGTTTGCCAGTATCGCTGGCCCACAAGGCGGCACAGCACTCAATGGCTCTGCTCTCAAAGGCGAAGCACAGGCCGAAATGGACGCACTTGAACAACAACTCAAAGACTATGTAGATGGCTCCATGCCTTTGACATGGATCACTGGCTGATGAAAATCTCCGAGATCATTGACGAACACAAACTGGTCTGGACACGTCGCAAGACTACCAGTCGCGGCGGCAAGCCTGTGATGAAATGGCGTTGCACTTCGGGTCCTCGCAAAGGTCGAGTAGTGCCCCGTGTCAGTGATTGCAGTGATCAGATTGATGTGGCCAAACGCGAGCGCATGAAGACCACTCGTGCCAGGACCGAAAAGCCACAAGCCCGTAGAGCACAGCGCACCAAAAAGATCAACACAGCCAGTCGTTTGATCAACAAACTCAACCGTTTCCGCTAGACTTTCCCAGAGCGATCTGCTATACTCCTATGAAAGGAGATTCAGCATGATCATTGGCATCTGTGGGTTCATTGGCAGCGGCAAAGACACAGCCGCAGACTATCTAGTAAACTTCCATGAATTCCGTAGGGAAAGTTTTGCCGCCACATTAAAAGATGCCGTGGCCGCAGTGTTTGGCTGGGATCGTGACATGCTGGAAGGACGCACCAAACAAGCCCGCGAATGGCGCGAACAAGTAGATCCATGGTGGGCTGAACGCCTGGGCATGCCCAATCTAACACCGCGTTGGGTGCTACAATACTGGGGCACAGAAGTCTGCCGACGAGCATTCCACGATGATATTTGGATTGCTAGCCTAGAAAACAAACTCCGTACCAGCCGCGACGATGTAGTAATTTCCGACTGTCGATTCCCCAACGAGATTGCAGCCATCAAAAAGCAAGGTGGTTTGGTGATTTGGATACAAAGAGGCACTATTCCGCATTGGTACAGTATCGCTACAAAAGCCAATCGTGGTGATACAAAAGCCAAGCAATGGTTGGAAAACGAAGGCATACACTCTTCCGAAACTGCCTGGGCTGGCACAGACTTTGATCATGTGGTCAGCAACGACGGCAGCATCGAAGAACTCTATTCAAAACTCAAAAATCTGGTACTATAGGGGCAGCCGCCCAGCCGGTGTTGCTGGAAAAGATTTCTATCTGGCAGTTGGCACACACGGTACGAAGATTAGCCCAATCGACATTCTTTAAGTTTCCATCTACATGGAACACAAACATCTGCTTCGGGGTGGTTGCTGTGAACCCACATTTGTCGCACGAGAGTTTTTTTCTATAACCCATCTTGAACCACAGCGGCGGAACTGGCTTTAGTTTCTTCCCTTTGCGTAGGCATGGATCGCAGAGTTTGCGATAATACGGCCGATTGTCGTGGTAGCAGTTGATGGCCACTGGTCTTTCGTGGCATACGGGGCATAGATTTCTTGATTTCATACTGGTATTTACCCAGCAAACCTTAATTAAGGGCTCGCAACCGTGCCATTTTATGACAACAAAAATAAATACTCGTATTAAAATGTACTGAAAAGGAATCAGAGACATGGCACTAATTTCCCCAGGACTCCAACTGACAGTAACGGATGAGAGTCAATATGTTCCAGGCGCAGTAGGTTCAGTACCTCTGCTGGTTCTTGCCACCGAGCAAGACAAAACAGTCAACGGCGGTTATGCTTCTGGCACAGCCAAAGAAAACGCCGGCAAACTTCAGGTATTTACAAGCCAACGCGAATTAGTGTCGGCCTTGGGTTATCCTGTATTTAAACAAAGTGCCAGCGGCACACCATTACACGGCCATGCTCTCAACGAGTACGGTCTTATGGCAGCCTACAGCACACTGGCATTGGGCAACCGTCTATATGCCATCCGTGCCGACATTGACACAAAACAACTAGAAGCCACTACCGTCCGTCCCAAGGGTGATGCCGACAACGGAACACTTTGGTTAGACCTCAACGAAACATCGTGGGGTATCTACGAGTGGGATGCGGCCACTGGCGTATTTACAGAAAAAGAACCAATTTTAATCACTGATGCCAACGACACCATCGACGGTGCCGGCTTTGTGCCATCATCGCAGATTGGATCCATCGGTGACTATGCAGTATTGGCAATCACCTTACATAACAGAATCTATTACAAAGGTTCCGACAACAGCTGGAAACGTGTGGGTTCCGACACATGGATGAGATCTCATCCAGCCCTGGTTGGTACAGTTTCCAATCCAACATTGAACTCCACAGATGTCATCCGTATCAACGGCGTTGATGTTACCATCAACGGTGCATCCGTGGCTGCATTAGTTAGTTCCATCCAATTGGCTGGTATTGATGGCATCACAGCCGCTGAATCCAATGGCAAATTGGTATTGTCAGTGGACTCGGCTGCCGATGATTCGTCCGTTGCTATTTCCAGCGTGTCTGGAACAGCACTGACAGCACTGGGCATCACTGCAGGAACTTATGCAGGCCCTGCTCTGTCGTTTGCTGATTATGTCAATGTTCCAAGTTGGAGAGCCACAGATTCCGATACCCGTCCCAGCGGCAGCGTCTACATCAAGACATCTGCACTTGGTAACGGTATGAACCTTAGCGTGAAGATCTACAACAGCGACGCTGACACATGGCAGCGTGTTGCTGTTCCTGTATTCCGCAACGAAGAAGAAGCATTGTACGGACTAGATCCCAATGCCGGCGGCTTCGGTATTGCTCCAGGTACAATGGTTGCTGTATGGTCCGTAGCCGACGTTCCCACAGCCAGCGACGAAATGTTGTTGGGCGGCGTTAAGTTTATGCGTCGTGGTACACTGGCAGGCCGCACAGTTCGTTATTATGTACCACAGGGTACAAGTTTCACAGGCAAGTTCATGATGTACGCATCAGAAGTTGGTACGCCAACCATGAACTCAGCCGAAGTCACAGTGTCGGTTGATTCAGCCGCTGGATTCGTTACAGCCATTATGGCAGCAAACTTGCCTGATGTAGCGGCTCGAGTTATGCCCAATGGTCAGATTGAAATCAGCCACGAGTCATCGGGCAACATCTACTTCAAGGCCATTGCCGGTCAAGGCAATCCAATTGGCGCCGCTGGTATCCCAGTGGAAACAGTCACAGCCAAGACCACATACAGCATTGGTGGCGAAACTTACTATGTACTTGGTAAGTGGGTCAACATCAGTGCCGGCGACGACTATGAGTTCGGCTTCAACACTCCTTACAAGGCTCCCGAAGATGGTACATTATGGTACTATGGTTCGGCTGCCGAAGTTGATATCATGATCAACGACAACGGCTGGAAAGGTTACCGCAACGTCAGCAACGATGCTCGTGGTTACAACCTCACACAAACTGACGCCAATGGTGTTATTGTTTCGGCCAGCAAGCCCAAGACACAAAGCGATGGTAACTCGTTGGTGGCCGGCGACCTGTGGTTAGACACCGGTGACCTGGACAACTTCCCCCGACTCTATCGCTTCAACGCAGACAACCAGTGGATCGCTATCGACAACACTGACCGCGTTGGCCAAAATGGTATTGTTTTTGCTGATGCACGTTGGGACACAGATGGCACCACAGACGTGATCGCCGGCGACATGCCCGATGTTGGTGAGATGGCAGTCAGCAACTATGTTGACCTTGATGCTCCCGACTATCGACTCTTCCCACGTGGTACACTGCTGTTTAACACACGCCGCAGTGGCTTCAACGTCAAGAAATACATTGGCGACTACTTCAACGAAGATAGTTTCCCCAATGAAGATCTTCCCAACGAAGCAGGCACATGGGTATCAGTGAGCGGTCTCAAAGACAACGGTGCTCCTTACATGGGTACAGCCGCACAGCGCAATATGATCATCAAGGCACTGAGAAGTGCAGTTGATGGCAACACCGAAGTGCGTGAAGACCAGTTTGCATTCAACATCATTGCTGCACCTGGTTACCCCGAGTTAATCGCCAATATGGTAGCACTCAACAACGACCGTGCTAACACAGCATTTGTTATCGGTGACACACCAATGACATTGCCTGCAAACGGTGTTGAGATTGCCAACTGGAGCAACAACACCAACGGTGATGGTTTGACAACAGCAGATCCATATCTGGGTGTGTTCTATCCCGCAGGTCTTGCCAACGATGTACAAGGCAACACAATCGCTGTTCCAGCAAGCCATATGGCTCTGCGTACTTTCATCCGCAGCGACAATGTCAGTTATCCATGGTTTGCACCAGCCGGTGTACGTCGTGGTTTGATCGACAACGCCAACGACATCGGTTATGTTGACAGTGCTTCGGGCGGCTTCGTTAGAACAGGTATCAACCAAGGTCTGCGTGACAGCCTCTACGAGAACCGCGTCAACCCAATCACAGTATTACCTGGTGTTGGCTTGGTTGCTTGGGGACAGAAGACACGCAACGGCATGGCCAGTGCGATGGATCGTATCAACGTAGCACGTTTGGTAAACTACATCCGCACCATACTTGCCAATGTTGGTAACGGTTTCTTGTTTGAACCCAACGACAAACTCACACGCGATCAGATCAAAGGCATCATCGAAGGCGCCATGAATGATCTCGTTGCCAAGCGCGGTATCTATGACTACGTGGTAGTCTGCGACACAACCAACAACACACCCGAGCGTATCGCTCGCAACGAGTTGTGGGTTGACATCGCAATTGAACCAACCAAGGCAGTTGAGTTTATCTATATCCCAATCCGCTTGAAGAACCCCGGCGATATAGCAAAACTAGGTTAATGTATAATATGGGCATATAACGAGAGGTTAATCCTCTCGTTGCCCTACAAAGTCACAGATAAATATCTGTAACAGGAGAAGAATGATATGGCCATTTCAGGATCATTGAGCAAATTCACAGTACCCATCGCGGGTCAGCAGAATCAGGGCCTCTTGATGCCCAAGCTCAAATATCGCTTTAGAGCGATGTTCATTAATTTTGGTGTCGCTG
Source organism: uncultured Polynucleobacter sp. (assembly GCA_964449745.1). Lineage (GTDB taxonomy): Bacteria > Pseudomonadota > Gammaproteobacteria > Burkholderiales > Burkholderiaceae > Polynucleobacter. The sequence goes on from CAYVBV010000049.1 coordinate 10,963, forward strand.
GTAGCGAAACAGTTGAGTTGACCAAGCAGGTCATTGACATCAAGCGACCAACAGTAAACTTTAATCCCATCACCATCGATGTCTACAACTCCAAGGTTTACCTGCAAGGCAAACCCGAGTGGTCAGAGACAACCATCACCCTGCGTGATGACGTCAACGGCAATGTTGCTCGTTTGGTTGGTGAGCAAATTCAGAAGCAGTTTGACTTCATGGAACAGAGTTCTGCCGCATCAGGTATTGACTACAAGTTTGCAATGCAATTTGAAGTGCTAGACGGCGGCAACGGTGACGGAGCCAATGGCCCCGGCATACTAGAGACTTGGGAATTGGCTGGATGCCAGTTGAGCCAGGTTGACTACGGTGACATGAACTACAGTAGCAATGATCCTGCTACTATCGCACTGACAGTGAGATTTGACAATGCCATCCAGGCACCAGTTGGCACAGGCGTAGGCACAGCCATTGGTCGTACCGTTGGAAGCGTGATCACAGGCGGCGGCGTTTAATACATCTTCATTCCTGACGAAAAGCCCGGTTGAAAGACCGGGTTTTTTTTGGCCATAAATAATTAAAACAAGGATCTTGTTAGGACATGCCCAGTATAAACCAATTCCTGAAACAGCTGACTACCGGCGACAATCTCAAGGACTTCGCACATGCGTCGAAGATCTTCATTGATGACAACTATCGCCTTAGTCCCAAGTACGGATTCCTGTTTCATGTGGCCATTGACGTCAATCCCGAGATCAGCAGAATGCCTCGAGATCAACTGCTGGAATTGGGCATGATAGTGAAGTCGGCTGCGTTGCCCAAGTTCACTGTGGATTCCAAGACCTTAAACGCCTATAACCGAGCCAACATAGTGCAAAACAAGATCAAATATGATCCTGTGTCCATAGTGTTCCACGACGATTCGGCCGATGTGGTTCGTAATTTCTGGTACGACTACTACAGTTACTATTATCGCGACAGCGATTACCAAGACGGTGTCTATGGATATTCGAGTCGATATCAGAGACGTCAAGATCAGGCCTGGGGTTATACGCCGAGATCACAGCCCGGCGATGCCTGGTCGCATCAGTTTATTAAATCTGTGCGTATCTACAGTTTGCATCAGAAACGATTCAGCGAGTACACTTTGGTCAACCCCACCATCACAGCGTTCCGTCATGGCGACCATGTCAACGGTGAAAATGGTTCGCTGATGACACACGAAATGAACATCGCGTATGAAACAGTGAAATATCGCTACGGCGCTGTCACTGTTGACAATGTCACTGGCTTCGCTGACCTACACTACGATCACACACCCAGCCCGCTCACACCAGCCGGTGGCGGTACCAAGAGTATATTGGGACCTGGTGGTCTTCTCAACACCACCGACGAAGTCATGGGCGACCTTGCCGAAGGAAACTACGGTGCAGCCATATTCAAAGCATCGCGTGGACTACAAAACTTCAAAGGTGCCAATTTGGGCAAAATGGCCAAATCTGAACTCACCAACATAGGCATGGAAATACTCAAAGGCAACAATCCCTTGCGTAATGTCAATGTGCCCAGCATTGGTGGCATTGTTGACAAAATCAAATCTGTGTCAAATCCCAACTTGGGTGGAAACACTGGTGGGGCGGCCCGAAGCAACGGCGACGTCATTGACTACACATAATCAAAGGCACCACAATGGCACAGTTTACCAATCTTGAACAACTCACAGTCGACGCCGGCCGAGACCCAACCCAGTACTTCAACAATTTCTTTTCAGAAAGAATAGAAGTAAGTCCCGAGCAAAATGATTCTGTGATAGCGTTTTTTCAATCTGTCACTGACAATCAGGAGAGTGCAGTTGCCTTGGCCAGCGCAGTGATTTATACTGCCAAGCGACAAGGCACGGATATTATGCAGATACTCGATGAGTTCCGCAAGTACTCAAAACAAGAATTAGATGCATATCTTTGCATGTTTTTGAATCTGAATCGTGTCGGAACCAGCCTGATTGGCACCTCTAATGTACCGATCAGTAACCCTTATATCAAACGACGTATCTTACCATGAGCAAGTATGCACAGGGCAAATTCCAGATAAAGAACCCTGACAAATACATAGGCAAGAAAACACCCACATATCGCAGTGCCTGGGAATTTGTGTTCATGCAGTTCTGTGACAACAACCCCAATATCCTAAAATGGGCCAGCGAAGCAGTACACATCAATTATCGTAATCCACTCACTGGCAAGAACACCATCTATGTACCCGACTTCCTGATCATTTATCAGGACAAAGACGGCAATCAAATCGGCGAAGTGATCGAAGTCAAACCCAAGAAAGAAACCACCATGGAGCAGGCCAAAAGCACACGGGACCAAGCGTTTGTTGTGCTCAATATGGCCAAGTGGGAAGCGGCTCGTGCCTGGTGCAAAAGCCAGGGCTTAAACTTCCGAATAGTCACCGAAGATCAGATTTTCCATCAGGGAAAAGGTAAATAGTTAGTGCATAGTTTGGGATCGTTGATCCGTCAAAAAAATCGTTAAATGTGCCGTCCTGCACTAATACATCCCAGATTGTATAAATACACAATATAATACCAAGTTCTAAGGAGACTCCTAAATGTCACAAGCAAAGAAAATTCGTTGGGTTCTTGCGCACGAGCCTATCGAGCTTTTCAT